>JAGWVO010000700.1 GCA_018970845.1 Planctomycetota bacterium | reverse complement strand
TCGGCCGCCGCCACCGCCGCCGTAGCCGCCACGACCGCCACCGCCGCCGTAGCCGCCGCCACCGCCGCCGTAGCCGCCACCGCCGCCGCCTCCCGGCTTGGGACGGGCTTCGTTAACTGTCAGGGCACGACCGTTGATGTCCTTGCCGTTCATTCCATTGATGGCCGCGTTGGCCTCTTCATCCGTGCTCATCTCAACGAAACCAAAGCCCTTCGAGCGGCCCGTCTCGCGATCCAAAACCACCTGCGCCGAAACAACCGATCCGTGTTCAGCGAACATTTCAGACAACTCGGAATCACCCACCGAATACGGAAGGTTTCCGACATACAGCTTCTTTCCCATGAAGGGTCTCCAGGGCCTGCCGGCCGAACTCCCGCTCGTCGGGTGAAGTCGGTTCGGTGCCCGCGCGCGCAAGGGTCACAGAAGGAACAAGAACTCGCACCGCGCGCGCTCTAGAACACATCCGGTTGCCCAAGCAGACAACATCAATCTACTTGGCCGATTGGCCGAGTGGTAGGGCATTTGTGCGGAAATGGCAAGAGTGGCGCCGGGATTACTCGGCTTGCTCTTCTTCCAACTTGGCGCGAAGCGGGCCGCGGTAGGTGATGCGTCCCTTGCTGAGGTCGTATGGGGAAACGGCGACGGTCACGATGTCGCCCGGCAGGATGCGAATGAAATTTTTGCGGATTTTTCCCGCGATATGGGCCAAAAGTTCATGGCCATTGTCAAGTTTCACGCGAAATTGGGTGTTGGGAAGCGCCGTCAGCACTTTTCCCTGCATCAGGATCGATTCTTCCTTTGCCATGCAAACCCCCGGTCAAGTTCATGGAATCTACGACTCAAAAGTTTATTGTAACCGCATCATGGTGTTCAGGCCAGCGGTCAATCGGCGTCCGGTTGCCACCGGAGTTGGTTTGGCCCCGAATGCGTTTTGTCACCTGATTCAGGCTCTGTTGCGCCCGCTAATTGCAGCTGTAAAGACTGCAAACAGGCGAATCCCCCATCATCAAGTACCATCATTTAGCCCTGGCGTGGCCGCCAACGGCAAGACCTCAAAATGCGAAATGATTCATGGGAGCAGGATGTCCGATTGCCATTTTGGAGGCTTGGGTAGCATAGGTCGATTCGATCGTAAGCGAGCTGTTGTGTCATCCCAAGCCGCCGGACAATTCAAAAACTCGGTCCGTTTCCAGACCTGAACGATTCCAGTGGCTTGCCGTGGCGGGCGTTGGTGGAAATGCCCCAGTTTGCCAGATCTAAGGAACAATGCCTCTGGTGTTTGCGCTCGTTTGGTACACCGCCAATGCTGATACGATGGAAAAGATGACAAATCCAGCCTCCACAATGATCGGCGCGGGTCGCCAGCGACTTCTTCTTGTTGCCCTTGCGGTCTTGTTGGTGCTTGCCTGTTTCAGCATCTGGAACGGTTTGGAAAGTCTCCGTTGGGGCTGGAGATTGGATCGTGGCAAGGCCCTTCTAACTGGGCACGATCCTGAATCCGCTTTTCCAGTTTTGGACCGGT
>JAGWVO010000121.1 GCA_018970845.1 Planctomycetota bacterium | reverse complement strand
GAGCCGGCAACGCAGGAGCCAGCCACAGGTATAAACAGATCCGTTTATAGCATTAATTGCACGCATTGTAAAATTGAAATCGCCTTCGCTGCGACCGCCCACTCGGCCATTGGATTTCAAAGCCAACGCTGGAATTCACAGTGCGATCAACATGCCCCTCACTTCGTTCAGGGCTTTCAAACCGATGTGGCCGCCTGGTACTTGAATCCTGATTCCGTTTCTAGAATGCCCCGGCGAAATACGGGGCGGGAAAGCCTGACATTGACAAGGAAATGCGCCACCTCGTGGAAACTTACGGGAACGCACCCGGATTTCATGACCCAATGATTTCAATCATGCCATAAAGGCAACCTGTTTTATTGTTTTATGCTCAAGGGTTCGGGAGCGACTTCGAATCTTCGTCCTGAAGCTTCCTCTCGCAAGATGTCCCTGCGCTTGCGCATCAGGATGCGTTCGGCCAAGCTCTATGCGTTCCAATTCACGAGAATGCTTCCCGTATCGGGACTGAATGGGCGATCCTTGGCAAGGATGACGACCAACGGAGAACAATGATGACCTTGTTGGCTTTTCTCGCCATTTCCCTGGCATCACCGGCCGCGTGGGCTGATGACAAGCCATCCCTCCAGCCTCCCCGGCACATCGGATTCCCAAAGCCCACCCATGCCGTGAACAACCGCGCGTTTGCCGGCATCCCGAGCCTCGCGGTGGCGCCCAAGGGAAGGCTTTGGGCCACCTGGTACGCCGGCGTGACTCCGGGGGAAGACCTGAACAACTATGTCGTGCTTTCCACCAGCGGCGATGACGGCGCGACCTGGAAGGAGGTTCTCACGGTCGATCCGGACGGTGACGGTCCCGTCCGCAGTTTCGATCCCGAACTCTGGGTGGCGCCCGATGGCCGCCTGTTCCTCTTCTGGGCGCAGATGGAAAAGGGAAGGCGGGACGCTGAACTGGGCGTGTGGTGCGTCGAAACCCGGGAACCGGAATCCGCGGAACCGGGATGGTCCAAGCCAAGGCGGATCACGGACGGGGTGATGATGTGCAAGCCGATCGTCTTGAGCACCGGCGAGTGGTTGCTGCCCGTCTCCCGCTGGAGGGAGCACGACAACAGCGCCCAAGCCGTGGTTTCCACGGACAAGGGCGCCACATGGACAACGCGGGGCGGTTGCCAGGTTCCGCCCAAGGACCGCCAATTCGACGAGCACATGTTTGTCGAACGAAAGGACAAGTCGCTGTGGGTTCTCGCCCGCACCAATTACGGCATCGGCGAAAGCGTCTCGATGGATCGCGGCAAGACTTGGCCGGAGTTGAAGCCGTCAGGCATCCTTCATACCACTTCCAGGTTTTTCATCACCAGGCTGACTTCCGGAAACCTGCTGCTTGTCAAGCATGGCCCCTTGGGAACACGCACAAGCCGCTCCCACCTGACGGCGTATGTTTCCAAGGACGACGGCGCCACCTGGCAGGGGGGCCTGATGCTCGATGAACGCCTGGGAGTTTCGTATCCCGATGGTCAGCAAACTCCCGACGGTTTGATTCGCATCATCTACGACCATAGCCGCGTCGGCGACCGCGACATCCTCATGGCAACCTTCCGTGAGGAGGATGCGCTCGCCGGAAAGGACGCCAGCGGCAAGGTCAGGTTGCGCCGGCAGGTCAGCAAGGCCAGCGGCGGCATGGAGAAACCGAAAGCCACGATAGCGCCCGTCCGGGCCAACGCCGATGGAAAGCCAATTCGAACCGCCAAGCCGGGTTCGCTCACAAGCCCCGGCGCGAATCCGCAACCGCTGGTCGCCGGCGCCAAGCTTTTCTCCGACCGACCCTACATCGCCTCCGAAATCCCAGCGGCGCTCAAGGATGCCCGATTCCTTGCCGTCGCGATGAACGGACAGAAGACACTCAAGTGCGATCGCGACGGGACGGTCTTTTTCCTCACGCCGTTGTCCGACCGCAACAGGGATTCCGCGGCGCAGGCGTTGCTCGACCAGGGTTTCGGGAAGGTCGCGCTTCAGGAAATCCCGCTGTTCATGTCGGCGTCCCCGGCCAACCATTGCACGCTTTTCCAAAAGGACTGTGTCGCGGGTGAAACCATTCTCATAGGCAAATGGGCCGTGCCCGTTGTTTTTCCATGAGGAATCAGCCGGGCCGCATCCGTCGCCCCGTTGAGGGCGGATTGGCAAGACGATTGCTTGCCACCCCGGCGAAACCCAACTACCTTCGGATGGACTCCGCCCCGCGCGGATGCCGCCAATGATCCCGCCAGCTTGGAGATGACCGTCATGCCGATTTTGGCTAATCCTTGCATCGCCATGTTGGGCCTGGTGGTTTCCGCTTACAACCAGGAGGCCGGGCCCGTTCGCGTGGGCGTGCTTGGAATCGACAACTACCAGTCTGTCGCCTACACGCAACTCTTCAATGATCCAAGACAAAACAAAGGTGAATTGTCAGGCTTGAAGGTCACCGTCGCCTACCCGGGCGAGGCGAGCCCGGACATCCAGGAAAGCGTGGACAACCTGCCGAAGTGGAAGGAACAGATCCAGAAATTCGGCGTCCGAATCGTCGCCTCCGTCGGGGAGATGCTCAAGGAATCCGATGTGGTGATGATCATGAGCCTTGACGGCCGCAAGCACCGCAAGGAGGCCGAGGCAGTCCTGAGGTCTGGAAAGCCGCTGTTCATCGGCCGCCCGCTGGCCGCCGACTGGCAAGACGCGATGGCGATCCTGAAGATGGCGGAGGAGACGAAAACCCCCTGCTGGTCAAGTTCCCAGCACCGTTTCAGCCCCGGATTCATCGGGATGCGGAACCATCCGGAAGTGGGCAAGGTTTTGGGCCTGGACCTTCACGGGGGCTATCCCACGCATCCCAGCCACTCGGAGATGTACTGGCACGCCCTGCACAGCGTGGACACCATCTACACGATCCTCGGTCCGGGTTGCGAAACCGTGGCCTGCACCAGCACTCCGCTGACGGAATCAATCACCGCCGTGTGGGGTGACGGCCGTGTGGCCACCTACCGGGGCATCAAGACGGGCGATGCGCACAAGGCGGCGGTCAAGTACAGCGGCACCGTCTACGGCGACAAGGGGGTATCGATCACCGGCATCTACGGCCATGGCGTTCCGGAAAAGGGCGTCGCGCCGACAAAGGATGAATACATGGGCTACAAGGGAATCGCCATCGAGATGGCCAAGTTCTTCAAGGGCGGCCCCGCGCCGGTGGGAATCGGTGAAATGCGCGAGGTTTTCGCGTTCATGGAGGCCGCCCAGGCCAGCAAGCGGCAGGGAGGCAAGCCGGTGAGGATCGCCGATATTCTCAAGGCGACCGACCGGAAATAGTTTCCTGCCCGTGAACCCCGCAAAATCAGGCTCCCGAACACGATGGTGAATCTGGCATGAACGGCAAACTCGACGCGCCCATCCTTGCCATTGCGCTTCTCGCATTATCCGGCTTCGCGAACGCGGCGGAACACCTGATCAAGCCGGGTGATTCCCCCCAGGCGGCGCTGGACCGGTGCGCCCCGGGAGACCGCCTGGTGTTCCTTCCCGGGATTCACCAGCACCCGCCGGGACGGCACAGGTCGATGCTTTATGTCGACAGGCCCGTAGACATCGAACTTCGCGAGGGAGCCGTGCTCAAGCTGGCATCCGGAAGTTGCAGGATCGAAGCCGAGGGGGAAATCACCACCGACCAGGATGCAGGCAAGAAACTCGACGACCTGAAAATCGGCGGCCAGTTCGACCTCGTGCCGCCGGCGACCGCCGGGCCGGAATCCTACGGCAACAGGATCTACACGATTGTCATCGACGGCGAGGGAAAGGACGGGAACCCCGACACATTTTCATGGGGTGACGGCAACATCTTTGAAACGCCCAACAAAAGGGTCCCGGTCACGGGTGACTGGCAACCCCTCAGCCATGGGGTGAAGATCGCCTTCGCCAGCAAAACCGGACACAGCAAGGGCAGCCTCTGGTTCGTCTCGTATGACGGACCCGAGGCCTACGGAATCCGCATCGGCCACGGCACCCAAGCCAAGCCCATCGAGAACATCAGGATCCGCGGCAAGGGCGTGATCGACATGAACGCCACGAACAACGCCCAGCCAAGCGGCCTGGTCAAGAACATCAACGCGTGCGTGCTGGTTCACGGGCGCGTTCGCGGCGTGTCCATCGAGGGGATCACGATGACCGACACGAACCGTTCCGTGATGTGCTACGGCGAGCACACCGGCGGGTTCCTGCCGGGAGGAAAGACCGGCCCTGGTGAATCGTTCGACGCCGAGGACATCTCCATCCTGCGCACCCGCACGATCAACCCCAACGGCGCGGCCTACCTGCTGGGACATCCGTCGCACCGAGGCAGGCTGAGCCGCGTGAAGTGCAACCAGAACTACATGGAAACGGGCAAGACGGCAATCGAGCCGAACTTCAACCTCGAGGGCTACGAGGTGATCGGGAATGTCATCCGCAGCGCCGGCCAGGCCATCCATTGCTGGAGGCACTCGGCGGGGGGCGTGATCACCGACAACCTGCGCGTGCACGACAACACGGGAAAGCCCGTCGTGGTCGTCAATGCGCCGCGAGGCTGGCAAAGCCCCGAACCGCCCTTGCAGCGGAACAACCGCAACCACCTCAGCGACTTCCCAACCGATCGGCCGAAGTGATGAAAGCCAGCCCCGTTCATTTTTGTCTCTGCTGCGGCATCCTTGCCGGATGGCTGCTGGGCCGGGGTGTCGTCACGGGCGCGGAAAACCGCCTCATCGTGGAGGACGGCCTGCCCCGCGCCGAGATCGTCATTGCCGGACAGGCGCTCCGCCCGACCAGGCTCGCGGCGCAGGAACTTCAGGATGGCATCAGGAAAATCAGCGGGGCCCGCCTGCCCATCGTCACCGCGCCATCGCAAGGGCGCGTCAGGATTTTCGTTGGCCCAAGCGAGCACACGGAAAAGCTCAAGCTGACGGCCAGCGACTTGCGGCATGGCGCGTACCGCATGGTTTCCGGGGAGGATTGGCTCGCGCTCATCGGGATCGACTCGGAGTTCACCCCGATCGAACCATGGGCGAAAAACAACTCGCAAATCGTCGAGGGAGGGCCGCTGCGGGACTGGAGGGAGAAAACCCGATCGTTGTGGAACCTGCCGAATGTGCTCATTTACAAGAACCGCTTCACGGTTCCCGGTGAAACGGGATTGCCAGATTCAGCCCGCCTGACGGAAAAAATGAAACCTCTGGAAATGTGGGCCGAGGACGAGCGCGGTTCGTTCAACGCCGTCTGCGGATACCTTCACGGCCTTGGCGTCCGCTGGTACGCGCCGGACGAGATCGGCGAGGTGTTTCCCTCGCTGAAAACCATACCGCTTGGGAAGTTCAACGAGACGGCCAGGCCCGACTTTTCCATCAGGCGGTTCAATGTCCGGTTTGGAGTGCATGGGGAAAAGATGGCCAGGTGGGCCATGCGCCTGGGGTTCCGGGATCCCTATGGGATTGAATCGGCCCATGGAATGGACACGGTCGCGGACAATGAGGAGACCTTCAAGGCCCACCCCGAATGGTTCGCCATGTATGGCGGCCGGCGGCGTTACCAGCGGGGCGCCAACAACCACCTCTGCTACTCAAACCTGGAACTAGTCGAGGAGACCGCCCGCTATGTCCGCGAAGTCTTCGACCGCTACAAGTTCGAGGTGGTTTCCATCATGCCTCCGGATGGTTACACGGCGATCTGCCAATGCGAGAAATGCGCCGGCAAGGACGCGCCCGGCCGCGACCAGCAAGCCCTGGCCTCCGATCATGTCTGGGGATTTGTCAACCGGGTGGCGCGGGAGGTGGCGAAGACGCATCCCGAGAAGAAGGTGATGAACTGCGCCTACGGAATCTATTCCTCCCCGCCGCCGACGATCGACCGCATCGAGCCGAACGTCGTGGTCAGCATCGTGGGAGGCAGGAGGCCCATGAGCAACAGGCCGGATCAGCAGGCGGAATGCCGGGCGCTTCGGGAAGCCTGGCTGGGGAAAACATCCAATCCGATCGTGATATTCGAGAATTATCCGCTCACCGACAGGGGTTGGTACCTCCCGGCGTTCACACCGCGGTCGATCGGGGAAAGCATCAATTCGACGAAGGGTTTCTCGCAGGGCGAGGACATCTGGCTCAGCATGTACCAGCCCTTTGAGAAGGACCAGGCCATGGGCCTGAACCACTTCATGGTGTACTTCACCCAGCGGATGTACTGGGGCGGCCGGTCAGCCGATGTGGAAGGCATGTTCAATGAATATGTCCGGCTTTTCTACGGGCCTGCCGGGCCGGAAATGAAGGCGTTCCTCGAATATTGCGAAGGCCATTGGCAGGAGATGGAAAAGCGGAAGGAAGTGGCGGACACCGCCCTGGCCCTGTTCGAAAGGGCCAAGGCCAAGGCTGGAAAAAACGACATTCATGGGCGAAGGATCCTGCTGATCGACGACTTCCTCAAGGGGTTGCGGCACAAGAGCGCCCAATTGGGAAAGCTGCGGGGGCCAATGCCAACGCTTCGACTTGTGGGCCCGCCGCGGGGACCGATCAAGGTCGACGGCATTCTTGACGAGGAAGCGTGGACAGGCTGTCCGGTCGCCGCGACGGCCCTCCTGCGCGAGTTGCAAACGGGAAGGCAGCCGGTCTTCGGAACCCAAGTGAAGGCTGCATGGTTGGGCAACGACCTCTACTTCGCGATCCGGTGCGAGGAACCACGCGGGGAAAAACCGAACATTGGCACCACCAGGAAGGACGACAGCGCCCTTTGGAATGGCGATGCCGTCGAGGTGTTGATCGAAACGGAATCCCATTCCTACTACCAGGTCGCCGTGGGCCCGACCGGAGCCGTGTGCGACCTCGACCACGCGGTTGAATCGGCCAAGCGCTTCTCCTGGGACTCGAGGGCCGAGGTGGCCACCCATGTCGGTGACGGCCACTGGACGGTCGAAATGCGTCTTCCCATCAGGCCGGACGAGAACGACCCCCTGAACCAGGTTGTCGGGCGTCATCCCAACCGCGGCCTTCCATGGCACATCAATGTGTGCCGACAACGGATCCGGGACGACGGATCCGAATACTCGGCGCTTTCACCCACGGGAACGGACGGCTTCCACAGCGTGATGAAGTTCGCGACTTTTTTCGACGGCAACAGCCACATGTTCGACCACGGCCCCGCCGATGACGACTTTCTCGAGGCGATGAGGCGCGCAGCCGATTTCGCGCGCGAGGGAAACAGGCCGAAAGCGCTCGACGCCTGCGTCGCAGCCGCCAAAGGCAAGGTCACCGACCTGCAGAAATCCCATGCCCTGGAGTTGGCCGCGGGATACGCGACATCGTTGAAAAGGCTGGAGATGGCCCAAGAACTCATCGCGGCGATTCCCATTCCCGCCTGCCGCATGACCGCGACCATGCGCCACCTGCTCGACACCACGAAGGCTTCTGAACTGGTTTCCAAATTTGGCGACGAGGAGATCTCCCGGTGGCCATTCTGGAAACGCGGGGAGGGATTCCTGCTCAGGGGAACGGCGCGCTTCATCACGAAGTCGGGACGCCTTGCCGACGACGACCTCAAGGCAGCCCTTCCTTTTATCAGCGAACGATCCTCGCGCGACCTCGCCCTTCTCACGCTTGGCCAAAACCGGGAGTCCGTTTTGGGCGATGACGCGGGGGCGCTTCCATGGTTCGAGTCCGTCGTCGCCAATCGGACCACGATCGGTTCCTCGAGCGAATTCGCGGCGCTGCAGGGGATCGCCAGGATCCAAACCCGACGAGGCCAATTGGCCGAGGCCGTCAAGACCCTCGAAAGGGCCCAACCAGCCAAGCTGCAGGGATATTGGCGATCAGCCATCGACAAGCAAATCGAAGACCTCAAGAAGGCCCAATAATGCCATGATCGCCTCAATCGTGTTTCTCGGATCCTGCGTGCTGACCGTCCCTCGGGAAGCTGCCGGGGCCTACGAACCCGACTGGGCGGGCATCAAGCCCGGGCGGGTCATCAGGCATGCCGACACGGGGAACGATTCGCTTGTCAAGGCCGTTGAGTCGCTTCAACCTGGCGACCAGCTTCTCATTGCCGCGGGCACCTACAACATCCGGCGGCGCTTTGATATCCGGGTGAGCGGCACCGAAGGCGCCCCCGTCCGGATTGAGGCCGAACCGGGAGCGAAGGTTGTCATCACCAGGCCCGACGCCGGCCAGAATGTGGTGGAAATCGGCCAAGGCGGTCCCGTTCACCACCTCTGCCTGCGCGGGGTGGAAATCACGGGTGGCAGTCATGGCTTGAGGATCGGACGATGCCATGAAGTGTGGATCGACCGATGCCACATCCACCACACCGGCGCAGTATGCCTGAGCGCCAACAGCGCGAACACGCGCAGGCTCTTCCTCACCCGCAACCACAACCACCATGGTGGCGGACACGGCGAGGGAATGTACCTTGGCGCCAATCATGGGGAGTTCACGATGAGCGAAAGTGTCATCGCTCTCAACCATATCCATGATTGCCAGGGCGAGCAGGGCGACGGCATCGAGGTGAAGCAGGGTTCCTGGGGCAACCTCATCGCCGGCAACGACATCCACGACACGCGGTATCCCTGCATCACTGTCTTCGGCACGGGCGGCAAACCCGTGAACATCATCGAACGGAACCTGTGCCGGCGCAGCGCCGACAACGCCATGCAAGTGCAAGGAGAGGCCATCGTCCGCAACAACCTCGTGATTGGTGCCCGCGGCGCGGGATTCTCCAGCAGCGATCATCAGGGAAAATCCCTGAAACTTTCGGTGACCCACAACACGATCATCAACACGGGCAACGCCTTCCGGGGAGTCAGTTGGAACGGCCGGGAGGGGATGGTCCTCGCAAACAATGTCCTCTATTCACGAGACAAGATGGCCATCGATTTTCCGGGCGGCGGCCAGGGAGTGACGATTGCCGGCAACATCATCCGCGGCGCCGGGCCCAAGGAAGGAACCTTCCCTGGCAAGGGCCTTGAGGATTTCATGGCGCTTTCCTGGGACGGTGAAAAGCATGACGCCACGCCGCTGCGCACCGCCACCTTTGAAAAAGCCGATAGGAAATATTTTTTGGAAACCGACTACTCAGGCGGCAATCGGCAAGGCCTTTCCAGCGGGGCCTTCTCGCCACGACGATGAGCCGGGCTTCCCCGAGATGAAAAACCCATGGCGACTCATCTTCAACATTCCCCCCATGAACGATTGATTGAATCGCCCGGAAACTCCGGGCGGGCGACAACCAACCCCTCGAGGTTTCCCGTGCTGGCGCCGCTAGTGATTGTTGCCGTGCTGCCCATCATGCCCGTTTGCCAGACAATCGCGCAACCGTCGGAACCTCAACAAGCCGTGGCGGCGCGCCGTTCCGATTGGCATCCCAACATGTTTACGGTAATCCCGGAGCCTTCAACATCTCCCCCATCGCTGTCACAAGGGCGGGTCTCGACAAGGTGCGGGCGCACCATGGTTCTCTTTTGGCCGGAAAGCCCGGCACCAAGCCCGCGCGGGCCGGAAAACAGGGCACATCATGATGCGGGATAACTCGGTCAAGGATGAATATGATATTCCCGGAACGGGAG
>JAGWVO010000699.1 GCA_018970845.1 Planctomycetota bacterium | reverse complement strand
TTGGCCGCGCCTTCGACATGCCGGGCTGATGCTCAACGACATTCCACCCGGCGCGAGTTGTCCATCGGATCGCTTTCCACGGCTGGCGCCCCTCAGGTTGGCCCGACCGGGACGCCTCGATGACCGCGGATTGGGAAGCCCAAGGCCCGATCAATAGGATGATGATGGCTGGGAACGCGGAAACCCAATGGACAACCCATGAATATCCGCCCTCGCTTCAGGACCATTTTGGCCTTGCTGCTTTTCGTGGCCGTGGCCTTGGCCGGCGGAGCGATTTCGCTGACCACCTATGCCACGATGCTGATCAACATGCGAAATTTCGCCGACGGCATAGCCGTTGAAATTTCGGCAGGAAGCAAGGCCAACATCGACTCGGTTCAAAACTATTCCGAAAAGGGAATCCGCCTCATCGCCAATGTCTTCTCGAAGCGGATTCACGATCCGTTGCTGCCGTTCGCGGCGCAGGAAATCTGGCGGCAATTTTCCACGACGAAATTCAAGAACAACGCCCTGAACTTCGTGGATTCAACCAACGGTTCGGGGTTCATCATCCAGGGAGATCATCTCGAAATCGTGGCTCCCGACGGGCGCGGAGGTTTCGTGGCCACATCCACCTCCACGCGGGAACGCAGACCCGTCACCGACATGCGGACTTTCGATTGGTTTCGTTACGCGACCGATCCGGATGCCCGCTCCGACACGGGTTGGACGGTCGTGCGTCATTTCGCCAACAACCTGAAGGACCTTTCCGAGCAGCAGGGATTCTCCCTTTACCAGGCGGTCCGGTCCGACCCGCTCAGCAATCGAGTCGACGGGGTGATCTCGATGTCGGTTTCCGTCGGGTGGGTGAGGGACAGGCTCTTGGAAGCGATTGGAAGGCACGGCATCAAGGCCATGGCGTTCATGATCTCCGACAACGGAAATGGCAAGGAACCGTTGCTGATCGCGCACACCGAAGACTTGGTCAACTCGAAACTGTCCGACTCGGCGGATCCGATCTCGCCCTCCGAATGCGGCGACGAGGTGACAAGCGCCGTGGCCGCCGATTACCTCAAGGTTCCCCTTGATGACGGGCTTCCCCACACCCGGCGCATGGAACTGCTGGGGGAAATCCACCACGCGACCTACACCAACCTGAAGCCAGGTGATCCGCCGCGCTGGATCCTGTGCCAGGTGATAAGGGACTCCGAGATCACCAATCCCGCCCGCCGACGGCTCTTCGCCAACCTCGGTATCACCATTGGGATCCTCGCGGTGCTGCTGACACCGGCCATCTGGTTTTCACTGAGGGTCGCAAGCCCGATCGAGAAGTTGACCGCGGTGGCCGAGGCCACAGGCCGCCTCGACCTCGCCGCGAACCCGCGTGTCAATTCTGGCATCCGTGAAATCCATCAACTGGCCCGGGCCGTCGAGTCGATGCATTCCGGGCTCAAGTCGTTCCTGAGGTACATTCCCGAGGACTTGTTGCGTCGGTACCTGAATCCCGCCAGCACCGCGGGACTCGACAGCGAAGTCATCCCCGT
>JAGWVO010000698.1 GCA_018970845.1 Planctomycetota bacterium | reverse complement strand
ATGGCGCATAGGGCATTCCAATGGAACCCGGCATTTTCTTTCGGGGCGTTTGGGTTTGTCGCCACATACTTCCCGGTGAGGTTGAGTTCACGACGCGTCCTGTCGCTATCCTCGAAGTAGTGGTTGCACGACTCGCATCGCATCGATGTGGTTTCGCGCACTTTTTGGAAATCCCACTCGCCGGATTCGTCGCGCGCGTCCTTGCTCCATTCGACTTGCTCCCATTTCCATGGCTGGCGGTGATGGCAATGCGGGCAAGCAAATGTCCACTCGCGCATGTCGGTGGTTTCAAACTTGCGGTGGGTGTCGTCGTCTTCCTCTCCGCCTTGGCTCATGAAGAGGCACTTGCCAAGCCAGCCGAATGCGGTGACGCGGGCTTCGGCCTCGGTCATGTGCCCTTGCGGGTAGCGCCATGTTTCATCGCAGATAAGCCAACGGATCGAGCGGCGCTGGAGGTTGGTCTTGTTGTGCGCCCCCAACACCCAGAGCGTCATGCCGTTGTTGAAGTGGATGGTGGAAAGCCTCCTTTTGTGGCGGTTGGCCGGATAGAGGGATTTCACCGGTTGGCATTCGTCAAAGAGCTTCTGGAGCCTGCTTTCACTCTGGTCCTTGGCATCGTCATCCGTCTGATCGAGCCATAGGGTTGGCCCCGGATGGTTGGCGATGATGTGGGCAAGCCCGAATTCTCCAACGCTTGTTTTACCACTCTGAATGGCGGCGATGATGCTCACGATTCTGATTTTTGGATCCACCAGCGCCTCCATCGGCTCACGCATCCATGGTGAGTTGGCCGAGCGGAAACGACCGGGAATCGGCGAATAGGGGATGGAGGAAATGTGGTCCTCACACCACGCCCATGGGGGACGGCGATCTGGTGGGCGCCATGCATCACGCCAGATCCCTCGCAACTTCGAGTGTGCTGGTTCGAGCGTTTTCATTCACCTTGGTGCAGGATGGACAAAACTTCATCGATGGCCCGCCGTGATTCCTCCTGGATGCCGGTGGCGTCGAGGCCCGATAGAATCGGTGGAAGCTCCTGCTCAAATTTCTTGCGAAGCATGGCTTTTGCCTGCGCAACGAATTCCGTCCATGTCTGGCGGACTTCCTCAACTGCCACATAGTCACCACGTTTGATTCCCACGCGCAATTCCCGCTCTTCCACCTCAGCGAGGAGCTTCCTTGCCTTGAGCGATGTTTCGATGTCGGCACCATCTTGAGTGATCGGTTCGCCACCCTTGAGTTCGTTTCGGCGCATGAACTCCTTCCACTCCGACACATCGTGCAGTCCGTTCGATGCAGGCTTTGGTGAGTCCTTGCGTTTTTTCCATGTATTGATCGACTGGCGTGTCACGCCCAGCACGGCAGCAAGCTCGACATAGCTGGATGCGGTGCTGGGAGATGAGCCACTGCCAGTGGCCATGGATTGCAGCATGGCTCGTTCGGTACGGGTCAGCTTGCCACCTTTCTGAACCCGGCCAATCAGGTTGGCGAAGTCGCGCGAAAGGAGCTTTTTGGCAATGTCAGG
>JAGWVO010000697.1 GCA_018970845.1 Planctomycetota bacterium | reverse complement strand
CGCAGGAGATTGGCCGACATGAGCTTCATGGAGGTTCCGGGAGGCCGCCTGGGGCCGTAGTAGGCCATTTGCATGAAAAGGGCCCCGACACCGTTGCGCGCCAGGTAAGTGCTGATCAACCTCGAAAGGCTCTGGTCGCCCCCCGTGATGTCGAGGACAACCGTCGTGGGAAACGGCCCCTTTCCGACCGGCCGGTAGTAGACTGCGTGAACGATGTTGTTCTCGGGGAACGGGCTGGCCACGGGGGAGTCGAACCGTAGTGCCTGCGTGGTGTGGCTTTCCTCGGGACGCTTGGGCGGGTCGAGCTGAAACCAGTGAGTCTTCCCGCCCAACCGGTACATCTCGGGGACGGATTCCTCCCCCATCGAAGGGGTGAACTCGAAGTTTCCTTCCTCGCGGGTCGGATCGGCGCACGCCAAGATGGCTGCCGCCGAAAGCGCCATGATGCTCGTCATCGGAACCTACTCCGCTCCTAACCCTTGCAACCGAGAAGGCGGTGCTCCCGGATGATCCGGGCCACCCGTTCGGGAACCATCGTCTCCCATCGGTTGTCGTTGCTCGCGATTTTTTCGAGCACATCGCGCGAGAAAATCGGCAGGAACTCGGGGGTGTAGTTGTCCAGGTGGGCGAGGCAACCCCTGTCGACCAGGTAACCGTAAAGCTTCCGGAGGTCGGCGGCCACCTCCAGGTTGTCCACGGTGGCCAGGACGCCCGTGGCCGGGTCGAGGAACGGGTAGATGAACAGCTTCAGGTCGAACTTGAAGAGCCTGCCGAACGATTCAAGGATGCCACCGTCAAGATTCTGATAATATTTCGGATCAAATAATTCCTTGAGGCTGGCCGCGCCCATGACGATGCCCACCTTCCTCTGGGAGCGTTGGCACAGGAAAGCCGCGAGGCGATAGTACTCGAAGTAGTCGCTGATCATGACGGTCAGGCCGCACGCGGCGAGCATGTCGACCCGGGCGAGGAAATCGCGATGGTTCAGCGAGTCGTTGACCTCGAGGAGGTTCCGCATCGTCAGTTCGGTGACGATGACAACCTTGTCGCGCTCATCCTGGGGGAGTTCGAGGACGAATTTTTCGCGGGCCGCCCGCAGCATGTCGACATTCACATGAGTCACCGGCCTGAAACTTCCCCTCTCCACCAGCACCGGCCGTTTGCGGAACACCTCCGAAGGTTGGAGCACGGCACCCTCGGCATCGAACATCGCGCACTTGCTCAACCCGACCTGCACGAGAAGTAGGCTCATGACGCGGTTGTCGACTTGGCGGAAGCCGATGCCTGAGAACTCGATCATGTCGATCTCGACCCGGGCCGTGTTCAGGTTGTCGAGAAGAGACTCAACCAGTTGCTCAGGTTCATGGTGAAGGAAAAACGCGCCATAAAGGAGGTTGACGCCGACGATTCCAAGGGCTTCCTGCTGGAGGATGTTCTCCGTGTCGAGCATCCTGACATGGATGATGATTTGGGAGTCCTGATCGCGCGGAAACACCTGGAAGCGAACGCCCATCCAGCCATGGCACT
>JAGWVO010000120.1 GCA_018970845.1 Planctomycetota bacterium | reverse complement strand
AACCTCGCGGCCGAGTTGCAGGTCGCCATTTGTGATGTGCTGGTTGCCAAGTGCCGACGCGCCACGGCGGTCACCGGGTGCGCCAGGCTGGCCGTCGGCGGCGGTGTCGTGGCCAACGGGTTGTTCAGGGCCAAGATGACGGAACTGGGCCGGGAAGGGCTCGAGGTGATCATTCCGCCATTGAAGCTATGCACGGACAACGCGGCCATGGCCGCGGTGGCCATCGAGGCATGGCGACAGGGCCGGTTCGCTCCGACCGACCTTGACGCGGAACCAGCCTGAAATCGGTTTGAGTCGCGCGGGTGGCACCGATTGCGCCGGCGAGTCGGCGTGGAATTTCCCGAAGAGAATTCGGATTTCCTTCAGTTTGCAATGGCGGGGGTTAGGTTTCTTCAACGACCCTTCGGGTGAAATCCTTTCTTGAATTCGCGTGCCCGAGGCGGACCGCCAACCCCGCAGGAAAACATGACATGAAGAAGATCCTGATCGGATTAGCGATGGCGTTGCTGGTGGCACCCGTGCATGCCGGCGGAACCTTCGGCCTGATCCCATGCCCGTACCACCCGAAGTTTCATCGCCAATACAACGCTTTTTCCTCCAACTGCCCCGACGCGCGCTTCATGAACCCTTGCGCTCCCGCACCCTGTGGGGATTGCGGCGGCGGAAACCTCGCGCCCAAGGGCTCGCCGGTCAAGCCGGTGGAATCAGCCAAGCCGATGCCCCAGCCATCGAAGCCCGCTCCACCGAAGGCCATCTGATTTTCAGATTCGGGCCCACAAGGCCTGGTCGAACCATCCCTGCGAACGGGCGGTACGCTTCGGCGACGCGTTTCTGGCTGTAGACCCGGACACAGGAGTGGCCGCAACCGCGTTGGGCGCGACCTCCACGGTAACTTTCGCGGCGATCGCCGAATCAGCCCTCGTTGCTGATCCAAAGCCTCCGACTTCAACCCCGCGATTGGCCGCGAAGGTGGCCAGTGCCAAGTCGGAGGATGTCATCGACCGAAGCGCCGAGCGCGGTGTCGCCCTCGATGAGGCGGACGATGTCATGGCCGTGAAATCCAGTTTCCAGGAATTCAGGGTTCCAGTGTCGTACCATGCCCTGTCGCTGACCGTGAGGGTCCATGTGCCCCGGGCATTAGAACCATCAAACGCCGAAAGGGGATTTTCCGGACGGAAGGCACCCGTGAATGGAGCCACTCCGCTTGAGATTCCCGACAAAGCCTCGTCATCGAACATGGTATTGGAAAGGTTTTGTCCATCCCGTCCCCGCCGGCTGAACAGGGTGACCACCCGTCCGGAAGGTGACCGCAGGGTGATCTGCAGGTCGCCGACATAGGTGTGGTCGAGGTTCACGGAGACATTGAGGTCGGCGACATTGAACCCGGCCCCCACATTGATGGTGGAGACGGTGTTCCTGTAGTCACGGATCGGCGCCGGCGTGGTGTTTTCAAACGACAGGCCTCCGGAAAGCGTGGCGCGCGCCACGAAGGAATCTGTGGCCTCCCCGGGCGTGCCATTTCCGTCCTGATCCATTCGGTTGCCCGTCGTGTCTGAAATGTCGGGCCCGATCGTGAGGGCGTAGGATCCAGAACCGGATGCCGCGAATGAGACGCGGAACACGCGTCCGCCACCGGTCGATACGGCAGCCACCGACGTGATGTCCACGCTTCCATTGGGGCCAGCCAGCGAGAAGTCCGAAGTGGAAATCGTGGCGGGGTTGATCGCTTCGGAGAATGTGACATCGGCACCATTCAGCGCGCCGTTGGCCGCGAGGAATGCGACGGCGGTCACGACCGGTGGCGCGTCCACGGTGGATGGAGGCGGCGTTGTCGGTTGGGAGATCATGTTGTTGACATTGAGCCTTCGCGACCCCGCGACGCGGTTGGAAAGGCTCGTGAGCCGATCGGCGCCCGCGTAGAGGCGGTCGATCACCTGGCGGTAGGTCAGGGATGGTTCGCTGTCCCAAAGCAGGCTCAGGGCACCTGTCACATGGGGAGTGGCCATGGATGTGCCGCTGTAGGTTCCGTAGGAGTTGTTGGGAAGGGTGCTGTAGATGCCTACGCCTGGCGCGGCGATATCGACACTGGTGGCTCCGTAGTTGGAGAAGTAGGCGAGGTTGTCGTTGTGGTCGACCGCCGCGACGGACACGACATTGTCGTAGTTGTAGTTGGCCGGGTAGGAGGCCGTGACATCGTTGTTCGCCGATTCGTTTCCGGCGGCGGCGACAAAGATATGACCGGCGGCCCGGGCATTTGAAATGGCGCGCGACAGCAAAGGGTCGGCTCCGCCGCCTCCCCAACTGTTGTTCGAGATTTTCGCGCCCATCCTCACGGCATAGTCAAGGGCCGCGACAGCGTCGGAAACATAGCCGCTTCCCGTGCTGTCGAGGAACTTGAGGGCCATAAGCTTCCCGCGCCAGTTCACGCCGGCCACGCCGATGCCGTTGTCTCCCACGCCGGCGATTGTTCCAGAGACATGCGTGCCGTGGCCATTGTCGTCAAGCGGATTACCGTTGTTGGCGACAAAGTTGTAGCCATAAATGTCGTCGACATAGCCGTTGCCGTCATCATCGCGGCCGTTGCCGGCAATTTCCCTCGTGTTGGTCCACATGTTGGCGGCAAGGTCGGGGTGGCGGTAGTCGATGCCGGTGTCGATGACCGCGACCACCGTTCCGCCCGTTCCCGTCGCGCGATCCCAAGCCTCGGCGGCGTCAATGTCGGCGTCGGCGCGGCCGCCTGTCTGGCCGGTGTTGTTCATTCCGTAAAGTCGGGAAAATGAGGGATCGTTGGGTGTGCGCGCGATCTCGATCTTGATGTTGGGACTGGCGGTGGCGACCAGGTTGTTGGCCGACAAGGCCTGCAAGGCCCTTGGAACGGTGGTTCCGGTCAGCCTTGCCTCGTAAAGGCCGGGAACCAGGCTGAAACCTCGCGTGAGTTGGATTCCGGCACCATAGGCCCCCATCCGGTAGTTCGGTTGGGTTTCAGGAGTCAGGGTCACAAGAATCCGGTTGGAGGCATAGGAGGAAGGATCGGTCAGGATCCTCGAATAATCCTGGACGCTGGCGGGGGTGAGGCGGGATTCAAGCGCCTCGAGGCGGAGGTTCACCTTGCGACGGGAAGCCATTGGGGAGGTGGCCATGATGTGTATCCCAGGTGCCTTGGCGTTTTGAAGAAATGATGGGCGTCAAGGAAAAATCTTGCCGCTGCGCACAGGTTAAACACGCCAGAACCTGTAAGCACGGCAAAACTAGGTTTTATTTTTCGTCCATGCAAATTTTCGTTCCGGATTTTTTCTCAAGTCCGTTTGTTTCGCTGGCGAAGGGCTTGCCGGGATTGCCGGAAATACCGGCGGGATTTGGGTTTAACCTAAGGGCTGTCTCCAACTGGGGATGGAATGGGAGTCGGGAAAATGGCAGAGCGGTTTTGGATTGTCGATGCTTTCGCGGATGGGCCATTCCAAGGCAATCCAGCGGCCGTCGTGCTGCTGCGAAGCGCCAGGGATGATGGATTTCTTCAAGCTGTTGCCGGTGAATTCAACCTTTCGGAAACGGCGTTCATCGAATCGCGGGGTGGTTCGGGGCAGTGGAAACTCCGATGGTTCACACCCGCTTGCGAAGTCGACCTGTGCGGCCATGCCACCCTTGCCGCGGCATTGGCGCTGTTCGACTCAAAGTTGGCCCATGAACGCGTTGAGTTTTTGACGAGGTCGGGCCCCTTGGTTGTTGGCGGCGACACGGGCGGCCTTTTCATGGATTTTCCCGCGCTAGCGTGCCGGGAGTTGCCATGTTCCCGAGAGGTTGCAGAGGCGCTTGGAGCCAATCCCGTCGGTGTATTTGGTTCCGCCATGGACATGCTTGTTGAACTGGCCGATGCCGGGGAGGTTCGAAGGCTGGCTCCAAGGATGGACCAGCTGGCGGCATGGCCGTGCCGCGGAGTGATTGTCACGGCGAATTCCGATATTCCGGGAGTCGATTTTGTTTCCCGATTTTTCGCGCCCGCGGCCGGGATTCCGGAGGACCCGGTGACAGGTTCGGCGCATTGTCTCCTCGGCCCTTTCTGGGCTGAGCGCCTCGGCCGGCACCGCCTGGTCGGCCGTCAGGTTTCCCGCCGTCCCGGCACGGTTGGAGTGGAGGTGAGGGGCGACAGGGTTCACCTATCGGGCAAGGGAACGATTACTGCCCGGGGCGAGTTGTCGGCCTAACCCGGGGATTCGAGGCGATGCCTCCCGCAATCAGTTTCCATCCTTGGGATTTCGGTCGGTCCAGGCGCACGGGGAAGCGTCTGGGGGCATGCGCCAGTCGCCTCGCGGAGAAAGGCTCACGCTTCCGACCTTGGGGCCATTGGGCACGCATTCGCGCTTGAACTGCTGCGCGAAGAATCGCTTGATGAATTGATCGAGCCAGCGCGCGATTTCGGAGGGTGAGCGAGGAGTGTCGAAGGAGGCTTTTCGCGCCAGGTAAAGAATCTTTCCAGGCGATGCCCCATGCCGAATGAGGTGATACAGGAAGAAGTCGTGAAGTTCATAGGGGCCGACGCTTTCCTCCGTTGGCTGTGCGGTTTTTCCATCGGGGCGCGACGGCAGCAACTCGGGCGAGATGGGTGTGGCGACTATATCGGAGAGGCATCGCCTGGCCTCGCCGTCGAACTCGTTTTCGGCCGCCCAGCCAACCAGGAACCGGACGAGGGTCTTTGGCACTCCGGAATTCACATTGTACATGCTCATGTGATCGCCGTTGTATGTGCACCAACCCAGCGCTGCTTCGGATAGGTCGCCGGTTCCGAGCGTGAATCCGGTGTTCATGAGGATCGAGGTCCGCAGCCTGGCTTGGACATTCTCGAAGACAAGGTCGTTCCGCTCACCGGGGGCGAGCGTGTCGAGTCTCGACTGGAACGAGGCCAAGTCGAGGCCCGTGATGTCGATGCCGAAGGGCTTGTGTCCCAGCGCCCGCCACTCCTCAAGGGCCATGAGCCTGATGTCGACTGTTTTTGACCTGACGCCAAGCAGACCCATGAGAGCCAGCGCGTTGTTGAGTGTTCTTCCCGTGGTTCCGAATCCCGGCATCGTGATGGCGCTGATAGTCGAGCGTTCCATTCCCAGCGTGTCGAGGGTTTTGCACGCGACCAGCAAGGCCAGGGTGGAATCGAGGCCGCCGGAAACACCTATCGCCAGGGCGCGCGGTTTTGCCGAGTCGATGCGGCGGGCCAAAGCCGTGGTCTGGATGCTGAAAATCTCCCGGCATCTTTCCCGCAGGTCGGACTTGTTGGCGGGCACGAACGGATGCGCTTGCACCGGGCGCTGCACGAGGGTGCCTTCCTTGCCCACCAACGATTTTCCCTCGCTCCATGGAACGGCAGCGGGCGGCATGGCGTTCCCGGCCGATGAGGTGAAAGTTCCCTGCCTCCGCCTTTCGTGGGCGATTTGCTGAAGGTCGATTTCCATGAACCCGAGCGTTGCCTTCCTTTGGAAACGGTCCGTCTCCGCAAGGATTGAACCGTTTTCCGCAACGATTCCGTGGCCGCCAAAGACGAGGTCGGCGGTTGATTCCCCGAAGCCCGCCGAAGCGTAGGCGTAGGCTGCGATGCAACGGGCCGATTGCTGGGCCACAAGCGACCTGCGGTAGGCGGCTTTTCCCAGCAATTCGTTGCTGGCGGAGAGGTTCAACAACAGAGTCGCGCCCGCCATGGCCAACCTGCCGCTGGGAGGTTCGGGCACCCACAAGTCCTCGCAAACCTCGATGCCCACGACGAGGCCGGGCATCGTCTCGCAAGGGAAAACCAATGAAGGCGACAAGGTGGCTGATTGTCCGGCCAGGTTGACCGTAAGCGGGGAATTCAACCTGCCGCTGGCGAAATGACGGGCCTCGTAAAACTCGCCATAATTGGGTATGTGAATCTTGGGCACCAAGCCGAGAATCCTGCCTCCTGATAATGCCGCGGCAGCATTGTAAAGCTGGTTGCCAGCGGCCACGGGAAGGCCCACGACGGCAAGCCCGTCATACTCGTCCTCGGTTGCCCTAAGAACCTCCGCCAACGCTTTTTCCGAATGATCCAGTAGGGTCTGTTGCCGGAAGAGGTCGCCGCAGGAATAGCCGGTGATCCCCAATTCGGGAAACACGACCACCGACGCCCTCTCGCGCGCGGCTTGGCGGAGGAGGGAAATGGTTTCCCGCGCGTTCGCCAACGGATCACCCAGATACAGACGGGGACAAGCCACTCCCACCCTGGTGAAACCATGCTGGCGCATGCGAACGAGCCTCCCACTGGCAAGCAACGGGTTTAATTTCCCCGCGATGGCCATTCATCCAGCTTACCGGGCTATGAGTAATGTTTGTCGATCGGGGAATCCCAATGGGTGGCGCCTTGAGCAAGAAATCCGCGAAGCCCGTGAGGCGATTGGTTTTCGTGCTGGGCGACCAACTCAACCGCGATTCCGCCGTTTTCGATGGCCACGACCCGCAACTGGACATGGTCTTCATGGCGGAAGTCGCGCATGAATCGACCAAGGTTAAGTCGCACAAGGCAAGAACAACCCTGTTTCTTTCGGCCATGCGGCACTTTCGCGACTCCCTGCTCAATGACAAATTCCGAGTGGATTACCTTGAGATCGATCAGGCTGCCGGCACCGCGACCCTTGGGGCCGCCCTATCCGAGGCCATCGACCGCCACCGCCCCGCCGAGATTGTCGTCTGCGAACCGGGGGAACATGCCGTCGAGATGGAGATTCGGGAAGCCGCCCAAACGAAAGGCGCATCCCTCCGCATCGATCCGGATCGCCACTTTCTCACGAGCAAGGACGATTTCAAGGCGTTCGCCAAGGGCAGGAAAGCCCTCCGGCTCGAGCATTTTTACCGGCCCCTGCGGGCTAAGCTTGGCATCCTGATGGACGGGGCTCAGCCGGCCGGGGGCCAGTGGAATTACGACCACGACAACCGAGGCTCATTTGGCAAGGCAGGGCCCGGGCTGTTGCCTGCGCCAGTATCGTTTTCCCCCGACCGCCTGACCCGAAAAGTGATGGATTCCGTTGAGTCGATGTTTGCCGGGCATCCAGGCGACCTCAGTCAGTTTGATTGGCCGGTGACCCGGGACCAGGCCTTGGAGGCGCTTGAGGATTTCGTGGCCCACAGATTGCCCCTCTTCGGCCAGTACCAGGACGCCATGTGGCAAGGGCAGCCCTGGCTTTATCATTCCCGGCTTTCGGCCGCCTTGAACCTCAAGCTGCTCAATCCCATGGAGGTGGCGCGCAAGGCGGAAGAAGCCTACCGGGGTGGTGCCGCGCCATTGTCTTCCGTGGAAGGCTTTGTGCGCCAGATTGTCGGTTGGAGGGAATATGTCCGGGGAATTTACTGGATGCACATGCCCGGTTACCTCGAACTGAACCGCCTTGGCGCCAACCTGCCATTGCCGGGTTTTTACTGGACCGGCAAAACCGACATGGCCTGCCTGGCGGACGCGATCGGCCAAACACTGAGCCTCGGTTACGCCCACCACATCCAAAGGTTGATGGTCACCGGTTTGTTCGCCATGTTGCTCGGGGTGAACCCGAAAATGGTCCATGAATGGTACCTGGCCGTTTATGTGGATGCCGTGGAGTGGGTTGAACTCCCCAACACCCTGGGCATGTCCCAGTACGGGGACGGCGGCGTCATGGCTTCCAAGCCTTATGCCGCCTCTGGAAAGTACATCGAGAGAATGGGCAACCACTGCCGGCAATGCCGTTTCGACCCGGGAGTGGCAACGGGGCCCAAGGCCTGCCCTTTCACGACCCTTTATTGGGACTTTGTCGACAGGCACAGGGACCTGATCGCCGGGAATCCGCGGATGCTGATGCAGGTTAAGAACCTCGATGGCAAGGGCGGCGAGGAGATCCGCGGGATACGCGATGGCGCCAAAAGGATCCGCCTCGAAATGGCCGGTGAATGACCGCGTCCATGCATGCCGGAAGGAGCATCTCGATGTCAGCGGTGCAGGTGGTGATCGGGGCGACGGGCGGGATCGGTTCGGCGACAGCCCGCCTCCTTGCGGCTCGCGGTGACATGGTGACACTCGCGGCAAGGAACGATTCCGCATTGGAAACCCTCGGTGCCGAGATCGGCGCCGATTTCATCCGCTGCGACGCGACAAATTCAGCGGATGTCCAAACGCTCTTCTCGCAAGTCAGGGAAAAGCGCGGGCGCGTTGACGGGGCGGTGGCTTGCGTTGGCTCCATCTTGCTCAAGCCAGCCCACCTCACCACGGACGCCGAATGGGCGGAGACAATTGGCAAGAACCTCACCGTGGCGTTTCATGTTGTCCGGGAGGCCGCCAAGGTGATGATGGACACGGGAGGCAGCATCGTCCTCCTGGCGAGTGGGGCTGCAAGCATCGGCCTGCAAAACCATGAGGCCATATCCGCGGCCAAGGCGGGAATCATCGGCTTGGCGCGTTCGGCGGCGGCGACTTACGCCCCACGGAACATACGGGTGAATGTCGTTTCCCCGGGACTGGTGAAAACGCCCATGTCGGCCCGACTCACCTCCAGCGAGGCCTCCGTCAAGGCAAGCTTGGGCATGCACCCCTTGGGCCGCCTTGGCGAACCGGAGGACATCGCAAGGGCCTTGGCCTGGTTTCTGGATCCAGCCAACTCATGGGTCACCGCCCAGTGCCTGGGTGTGGATGGTGGCCTTTCCGGCCTGAAAACCCGTGGCTGAAAGCCGGAAGGGGAAAATCATGAATGGGAATTCCGTAAGCATCTGCTGGTTCAGGAGAGACCTCCGCCTGGCGGACAACCCCGCTTTGTGTGACACGGCTTCCCGGGGAATCGTCATACCGGTCTACATCGATGACCATCTGCCGGATGGCCCATGGCACGATGGCGCGGCCCACCGCTGGTGGACCCATCATTCATTGAACGCGCTGGCCGAATCCCTCGCGGGCCTGGGCAGCCGCCTCGTGATTCGCCGCGGGCCCGCCCTGGAGGTCTTGAAAACCTTGATCAAGGAGACGGGTGCCAAGGTCGTTGCCTGGAATCGCCTTTATGACCCGCAATCGATCGGGCGTGACACGGATGTCAAGGAGAAACTCAGGTCACTCGGGGTGGAGGCAGTCAGCCACAAGGCCAACCTTCTTCTGGAACCGCATGAGGTGGCCAACAAGCAGGGGAAACCGTTTCAGGTTTATACCCCGTTCTGGCGGGCTTGCTACGCGTCACTCCAACCTTGCGTTCCCCTGGGTGCGCCCAAGAAACTTGCCTCCCCGAGCGTTTGGCCGGGGGGAATTCAAGTGGATGACTTGGCCCTGCTTCCCAAAATTCGCTGGGACCGAGTGATGGAGCAGGCTTGGACTCCCGGCGAGGCCGGGGCGGCCAAGCGGCTTGCCGAATTCGCCGAGTCATCAGTTCTTGATTACGCGGGCCGACGCGACATTCCGTCGGTTGATGGCACATCGGGCCTTTCCCCATGGCTTGCTCATGGTGAGATCAGCCCGCGGCAAATATGGCACGCGGTTCTCTCGGCCCAACGGTTGCGTCCCGGGGCGGCCCTTCCCGCGGGAGTGGAGGTTTTCTTCAAGGAAATCGCCTGGCGTGAGTTCGCCTACCATCTCCTCTACCATTTCCCGGCGACGACCGATTCACCGCTCAAGGCCCCATACG
>JAGWVO010000696.1 GCA_018970845.1 Planctomycetota bacterium | reverse complement strand
AGGAATTCAACGCCCTCCACGGAAAGTCGGTGAACGGCATTTCGGAACCTGTCAGGCGAGCGATGGCCATTCATGAATGGCCTGGAAATGTTCGTGAACTCCGGAATTTCATTGAAAGCATGGTCGTTCTCGACCTCGATGGCGTGTTGGACGCGGATGATGTCCAGGACGGCGATATCCTGCCGCGAATCGGCGCCAGCGCACCCGGGTCCGGTTCTGAAAACACGCTGGTGGGCCGGCCTCTGGCCGAGGTGGAGCGGTTTTACATGGAACGCGCCCTCGACCTCACCGGGGGCAACCGCGAAGAGGCGGCCCGAATGCTCGGGGTTGGCGAGCGCACGCTGTACCGGATGATCCAGGACTGGAAAGTGCAGGACAAAATCAAGGATGCCATGGGCAAGGCCGGCGGCGACTTGGCTCAGGCCTCGGCCGACCTCGGGATGTCGGAAAAGGCCCTGGCCAGAAAACTCAAGAAACTGGCGATGGCGGGCGGTGACGAGGCGGAAGGCGCTGCCGAAGACGAGGAAGCATGATGCTGGCCCGCGACTTGCCGCGGATCCGGCCGCTCGATCCGGTCGTGGTCAGCCAGATCGCTGCGGGCGAAGTTGTCGAAAGGCCGGCCAGCGTGCTGAGGGAACTCCTCGACAACGCCCTTGATGCCGGTGCTTCCCGTATTGAAATCGAAGTCGAGCAAGGCGGAATCGAGCGGATTTGCGTCGCTGATGACGGATGCGGGATCACGGGCGAGGATCTGCCGCTTGCCCTTGCCAGCCATGCGACAAGCAAGCTTTCAAGCGCCGAGGACCTTGAGCGAATCGCCACCATGGGCTTTCGCGGGGAAGCCCTCGCGAGCATCGCGAGCGTCTCCCAACTGGAACTGCGGTCGGTGCCCCGGGGTGCCGGGGTGGGCGCCATCATCAGGAGCCATGGAGGCCGGGTTGATGCCGTCGAGCCATGGCATGGCACCGCCGGAACGCGGGTCGAGGTCCGCAACCTTTTTTTCAACGCCCCCGTCAGGCGCCGCTTTCTCAAGACTCCCGCCGCGGAAATGGCTCATTTCAACGAGGTCGTGACGCGGTTCGCGCTGTCGGTTTCGGCGATGCCTCCCGAAAGCCGCCCCCATCTTGTCCTTCGACAGGCCAAAAAAACGCTTCTCGACCTGCCCGGTTCCCTCGGGACGCTTGACCGGGTTGAGAAGCTTTTCGGCCCCGAGGTTTCCAACCAACTCAACTCGATCGAACGCGACAGGGGGGGGCTCCGGGTCAGCGGGTTGATCGCCGATCCCGCATGCGACCGCGGGACGGCCAGGATGCAGTACATCTTTGTCAACGGCAGGCATGTGAAGGATCGCTCCCTCCAGCACGCCATCACCGAGGCCTACCGGGGATTGATCATGGTGGGCAGGCATCCCGTCGCCTTTCTTTTCCTCGATGTGCCACCGGGACAGGTCGATGTGAATGTCCATCCGGCGAAGTCGGAAGTTCGATTCCACGACGCCCAGTCGATCCACTCCCTGGTTTTTGGATCCA
>JAGWVO010000119.1 GCA_018970845.1 Planctomycetota bacterium | reverse complement strand
TGCCTTTGCCCGGGATACTCCATGGTGCAAGGACATGACACGATTCGGTGCCCTCGGATCGGGCCATCAGGATATTTCCTTCAAGCGACCTGATGGTCAATTCAGGGAAGGCATCCCCCGATGGGCCCGAACAAAGGGCCAGATTTTCCATAAGTGCTGTTCTGGCAATGCCATCAGCGCCGGCAGGGATGAGGAATGAGAGTGCCGGCATACGACTCCCGATTCGCCGAAAACCATTTCATCCCGCCATCATGAACAGTGGGAATGATAACCCAACCGACGATATTCGTCACGATGCCAGCAGCACGGGTTGCATACCCGTTCCGGGGTCTTTGAGCGCCACCACGCAGATTCCCAGCTTTTCTGCCGTCGCCAATGTTTCAGCCTCATTGAGCAGAATGGTTTTGCCAGCTTCGATGGCCAAATACCGCCCGCCCGCCTGATGAAGGTTCCTGATGGTAGTCACGCCAACAGTGGGAACATCAAAACGCATGTCTTGATTGGGCTTGGCAACCTTGACCAGGGTGAATTTGCCAGACTTGCAGAGGCTTCCAGCCCTCAGGATCGCCGCGTCTGTACCCTCAATCGCTTCCACGGCCAGCACGGCCATGTCCTTGACCGCCACGCTTTGGCCCACATCCAACCGCCCCATTTCCCGGGCGAGTCCCCATCCGAACAGGATGTCCCTCATCGCGGCGGCGTCAGGAGCCAGCCGGGTCAGGCAACCTTCTCGAGCAAGCAACTCCGGGCAAGTTTCAAGTGCGGATCCCACGCGCAAACCCTCCTTTTCAAACTCGCGGATGACGCTCAACAGCAATGTGTCGTCCTTGTTGTCCGACCTCGACCTCGAATACCACCACCGAATGGTTCGCATGTCTGGCCAAAGGGTGAACAGTTTCCAAGGACGGTGCATGTAATTGTGCTTGCGCACCTTGCCGGCCATGACAACCTCATGGCACCCATGGCGACGGAAACACTTGATCATCCGCCCGAGGCGAGCCAGTCCGCTCCAGTAAAAATGCGCGCTGTGATCGCGAAGTTCCCTGCACGCCTCGCCGGAAAGCGCGACCGTCACGACGGACAGTCCCATTTCCCGGGCCTTTCTCGCAAAGGAAATCGGAAAATCGCCCGCGCCCGCGAGCAATCCAACCGTTTGCTGGGTCATTTCTGCGGATCCTGGCCTGATGGTTCCTTGGGATGAAGGGAAGAAAGTCGTTTCACCTCGCGGACAAGGTCCGGCAATTTCTCGAGGCTGATGAGAATCCGTTTCTCATCCCGCTCCGGACGAGCGGGCGCGCCCAGCAATTGCTCACCCGGCTTGCTGTCCCGCATGACGCCACTCTTGGCTCCGACAACCGTGCCATCAGCGAGGCTCACATGGTCGGCCAATCCGACCTGCCCGGCGATCACGACAAATTTCCCCGTGGAACATGACCCGGCGATCCCGGCTTGCGAAACGATGAGATTGTGCGCGCCAATCCGACAGTTGTGGCCGACCTGAACCAGGTTGTCGATCTTGCTGCCCTTGCCGATGCGGGTCGGACCGAATGTGCCCCGGTCGATCGTCGCACAGGCTCCGATCTCACAATCGTCAGCGATTTCGACATTGCCAAGCTGCGGAACCTTCGCATGCCCCTCGGCGCTCGACTTGTAGCCGAACCCATCGGCGCCGAAAACGCAGCCCGCATGGATCACGACCCGGTCGCCCAGGACGCAGTCGTCATAGAGAACGGCGTTCGGGTGAATCACGCAATTCGAACCGATCCGACACCTCGCGCCGATCACGGCACCGGAGCGGATCTCCGAACCCGCGCCTATTTCGGCCTTGTGGCCGACAACCGCGAACGGATGAACGACCACTCCCGCTCCCAGTTTTGCCGTCGGATCAACCGCGGCCCGCGGATCAACGCCGGAAGGGATCGGCGCCGGCTCAGGCATGAAGCGTCGAAAAATCCTGATGAATCCTTGGAGCGGGTCGCTCGAGCGAATCAACGGGCGAGAAACAGGACCAAGGTCCATCGGCACAACAAAGGCCGACGCCGGTGACTCGTCAAGAAACTTCACCCTATGGGCATGATCGAGGAAGGAAATTTCGCCCGAAACAGCCGCGTAAAGGGACTTGGCGCCCCGGATAATCATCCGTGGATCACCATCGAGGGTTCCGCCCGCGATGTCGGCCAATTCTCCCAGAGTGAATTCCATTCCGATTCTCCGAAGCCGTTCGACTTTCACGCGGCCGCGCGAACCTGCCGGAGATGGTGCCAGTCGACCTGCCTTTTCAATCCCTCGTCCAAACCAACCCTGGGTTGCCAGCCAAGGTGGCGCTTCAGCTTTGTCGTGTCGGCGCCCGTGAGCCGTTGGTCGCCCTCGCGAGCCCGCTCAAACCTGAGGACAGGCTTTGCCCCGACGATGTCGCCCAGGCGGCTCAGTATTTCAAGCATGCTCGCGGTTTCTCCGCCGCCGAGGTTGTAAATCTCTCCGACGGGTGCCTCCAGCGAGGCGATGATCGCGTCGAGGCAGTCATCGATGTAGGTGTTCCCGCGAACCTGATGCCCATCCCCGAACACGGTGATCGGTTGGCCCGACAGCATGGCATCGATGAACCGGTGGTATGCCATGTCGGGCCTCTGCCTTGGGCCATAGACCGAGAAAAACCGGAGCACCACAAGGGGCAGTCCGCGTTCCTCGGCCATCCCGCGGCAAAGAAGTTCGCCAGCAAGCTTGGTCACCCCATAGGGTGAGCACGGCCGGGTGGGAAGCGTTTCATCACCGGACGCGTATTTGCCATAAACCGAAGAGGTTGATGCGTAAATAAACTTCCGCAGTTGGCCAGCCTCCCTGACAGCATTCAAGAGGCGTTCCGTCGCGGTGAGGTTGCAGGAGGCGTACAGGTCGAAATCTGTCCAGCTGCGAACCAATCCCGGCATGGCGGCCAAATGGAAAACGGCTTCCGCCTCCATGACATGGGAAACAACCGAATCGGTTCGAAGGTCGGCGGCCACGAAGCGGAATCCCGGCCGGCCAAGAAGGCCCGCCAAGTTCGATTCCTTGAAAGGACGAGGGTAGTAGGGGACAAACGAGTCGATGCCGACCACCTCGTGTCCGTCCCGCAAAAGCCTTTCGCTGAGGCTGGAACCGATGAACCCGGCCGCTCCGGTGACGACGCAACGCATGGAATCCATCCCCGGGTGCCGTCCCCTCCGTGGGACGGGTACCTGTTGTCATTCCCGAGAGCAATATCCCAGCCCGGTTTCCGCCGCAATCCGAAACCTACCTGGCACCGGTGGATCCAACCTTGCCCTTGATGATCGAAAGCGCCTGTTCGGGCAGGAACTTGCCCAAGTCTCCCCCGAAGGCGGCAATTTGCTTGAGCAGGCTGCTGCTCAGGTGGGAGTAAATGTCCTTGGCCATCAGGAACACCGTTTCAATTTCCGGATCGAGAGTCATGTTCGCCAGGGACATCGTGAATTCATACTCAAGGTCGCTTGTTGTCCTCAGTCCCCTCAGCATGCATGTGCCGCCCACCTGCTTCACGAAGTGCACGGCCAAGCCCGTGAACGGTTCCACCGTCACATTCCCGAAACGAGCCGTCACTTCCCTCAGGAGTGCCACCCGTTCGTCGATTGTGAGCAGGGGGGATTTGTCGGGATTGATGCCGACGGCGACGATCAACCTGTCAAACACCTTGCAGCCCCGCTCGATGATGTCCAAATGCCCCAGATGCACCGGGTCGAAGGTACCCGTGTACACGGCGGTTCGGGACATCGCTGGCGTCCTCTTGGCATTCATGGATCCACGATTCACGCTTGTAATCGTTTCCCAAGCCGGAAGCCATGCCTGCTATGCTTCCAGACGAGCAGGAGCCAACCATGTCCAGCCTTTTCAACTCACCGCCGGGAGGGCCGGGAGAACTGGAATTCCGCCTCGGCGCGATTCCGGTGCGGATCCAACCTTGGTTCTGGCTCACATCCTTTGTCCTGGCGGGTCCGTGGTTCAACACCGACCCAAGGCCATGGCCCGTCGTCATGTTCGTCATGGCCTGCCTTGTCTCGATCTTGTGGCACGAACTGGGGCACGCATGGGCCATGCAGTGCTTTGGAGCCAGGCATGTGGAAATCGTCCTGACCGGATTCGGAGGCTACGCCAGCACCCACGCGCGTGCTCCTCGCGCATGGCAGCGGATCGCGATTGCGCTGGCCGGGCCGGCCAACCAATTGGCCGCCTGGGGTGTCATGTTCCTGGCCGCGCGGTCTGGCATCGCCGACTCCCTCCTGGAATCGTCGATCCTCGCCGATTTGCTTCTTGCCCAACTGATGATGATCAATCTGCTGTGGCCCCTTGTGAACCTGATGCCAATCTTCCCGCTCGACGGCGGTAGGGTCACCCGGGAATTGGGGGTGGCCCTTTTGGGCACGAGGGGACTCAAGGCAAGCCTGTTGCTTTCCATCGGCTTGTGCGGTTTGTTCATCTTCTGGGTCGTCTCGTCGGGCGGCAGCATGTTCAACGCCCTGCTTTTTGGACTGCTATTGGCCCAGAATCTCCAGGAACTGCAGTTGATCAACGAATCCCAGCGTTATCACGACAGGGGAGACTGGCGCTCCTAGCTTTCCGCCGCCCGGTTCTGAGACGACAGGGTGTCCAGCAGCAGTCGCAGCTGATTTTCACTTTCCATCGTCCACCCAAGGCCGATCGGAGCCTCGAATCCGCCCTCGCTCGATATCCTCACGCCGGGCCTCGGATCCGCCGGACAGGCCTGGAGCACCTGCTTGCGGTACATCAGCCGGAACCCGATGAGCTGGTTGATTTCGTCGCAAGGAAGCATTCCGGGAGCGAGCAGGTTCACGCCATCGGTGATGGTCATCGTGTTGACATGGATCGGTACCGGTTCACCCGTCTTGGGAATGGCTTCAATAACCACCGGAAGCTGGCCTGCGATTCCCTGGAGGTTGCTTTGGATCGCGAAGACCGGGCCCAGCAATTCACCCCGCTTGAGCTTCACCGGCCCGTCAAGCACGGAACAGGCGCCGGTGGCCGACTTGTGGAAATACCGGGGCGCTCCCATGCGCAACGACTTGATGAACGCCGTCAGCGGATAGGAGGCCACCTCGAACTTGGCCATGCGGGACTCCCCCGTGGCCCAGACAACATCCCAACTGGCGGCCCTTTTGGGAATTCCATCAAGGACCATGGAAATGATGGCCCTGGTCTGGGTGGCTTGGGCGTTGCTCAGGCGGATGGGCCACCGGTCGATCATGGCCTCCTCGCCGAACATCAGCCGCACCTCGGGTTCCAGCTCCCGCAGCGGGGCCAAGCCCGCCTCGGAAACCAAGGCGCATGAAGCGACCAGGTTTCGGGTCTGGGAAGTCACAAACCTGGCGCAGGAAACCGTTTCACCGTGCAACTGGCAGTAGACCGTGGGAAAATGGACATTCACCTGCCCCAGGAACGATTCCCTGTCGAGATGGGGAACAACCGTCGGGTTCGAATAAAGCGCCTTGCCTCGGAACCTCACGGTGAACGAGCAATCGCGGCGAGGCGGATCGATTCTGAAGCGGGCCAGGTGAATTCCGCCATCCCGGGGAACGAAACGCGTGCAGGGAACCTCGCCCACGGCGTCTCCGTGCAGCGTGAAGTCGGCCTGTTTGGCGCCGGCCTGCTGCCCCGTGACGCGTGCCTCAACCCAGATGGCATCGGCGCACCATGGCGCCACCTGACGCCTGACATGAAGCCCGCCCATTTCATAAAAGACGGAAAGGGCTTCACCCGGCTGGGATTTGGATTCAGCGGGGCTCATGATCCTGCGGCCCTGTTGAGGCATTCGAAGGCCTCCAGCAAGTCACCCCCGCCCTTGCCCGGCGAACAGTTCAGGCAATCGGCCAGCCGGGCAAATGGAAGGTTCACGGTTTCCAAGGCGCGGTTGAAGATGCCCGGCACGGCCCTCAAGGGGACGAGCCGGGTTGTCGAGTCCCAGCCGCGGCCGTCCTCGTCACCCAGCAGGGCGAGCGTGGACAGCGCGTGGAGCGAGGCGATCGCATGGACGCTTGAAATCGATGCCGGAATGCTGGCCTCGCTGATCGCATGCCCGGGGGCGCTGTAGTCGGGGGGAGGCGAGTCATCAACCTTGGTCTCGCGCTGCAATTGGCTGGCCACGCAAGCGAAGCAAGGACCGCCCGGCACGAACATGTGGACAAATCCACCGATTCCCCCCGCCAGCACCTCGCCCAATGTCCAGGGTTTCGAATGCCTGCGCATGAGCCAGTCCCAATGCAACTTCGCGCGGTCGTTGTCCACGGCGCAAACGCCTATGTCGGCTCGGGAAACCATCTCGTCGATCCGGCCGGCGCGAGCCGGGTCGCATAGGTCGGCGACAAGCGCTTCCACCCGCAAGTCGGGCCTTCTTTCGGCAAGCCAGCCCGCCGCGAGATCGGCCTTCGGCCTGCCGCAGGATTCGGCCGGGAAATAATGCCTGTGGACATTGTGGGGTTTGTATATGTCGGGCTCGATCAGCAGGATCGTGTCGATCCGCGAGTCCCGTCCCAGAAGGTCGAGAACGGCCATGCCGCCGCTGCCGGCGCCGACCTGAACTAGGCAAGCCAATGCGGATTCCTCCGTCTCATCGGGCTTCGGGAATGGGCCAGGTCTTTTCAACCACCCAGATTTCGTAACAGGCCAGCCAACGCCAAGCCGCCTGGATGGCGAATACCGCGGTGAATCGCGCCGGATCCCAACGGCTGTCGGCGACCCGGCTGGCCTGCTTCCAAAGGCAGAGCGTTTGCTGGTAAAGGAGATGCGGGCACGGCTCCAGCTTGGTCAGCACCCGGGTCGTCGGGGCGATCACCGGGTAGGAGTCGGGAAGCACCGTCACCAGTTCGTAGACATTGTGGGCCGGCTTGAGCCTGTACCTGAGTTGCAACTCGCCGCCCTTGGGCTCGACGGACACGCGGTATTCCGGATCCCGTTGGGAGTTGTATGCCTGCAGGGCGGGCAACTCGACACCCAGAAGCCTTTCCTTGCTGACCGGATTGTCAAGGATTCCCATCCAGTGAATACTCCGCTAGCCTGCCGAGGATATCCTTGGCGGAGCCGGGGCTCCGCCAAGGATCCGAATTCAACCGGCGTAATGCACCGGCACCGACTTGATGGCGTCAATCACCTGGTTCTCGCCTCGTGGCGCGTCGGCATCCATCGATCCGCTTCCCGTGAATGTGGTCGTGCGGGGATCCATGGCGATCGAGGACGCTCCCGCGGCGTTGCCCCTCAGGGCCTCCAGGAGACGGCGCCTTTCCTCGGAATCCATCGGTCGAAAATCCATCTCGAACCTCCCGGGCCTGCGGCCCACCTGAACACTGCCAAACCCGCCCGCGCTATTCCCCCCAGCGGGAACCGGCCCGGGCCTCCCGTCGGCCGCCGCGCGTCAGTTCGGCCATGACCTCGTAAAAGGCCGTGTCCAACCTCTCGCGCGGGGCCTGGAGTTCGTCGATCTCCTCCGCCGACATGCGGAAGAACCTCGCATCCCTGCCCTGCAGGACAACCTGCAGTTCCTCGCCATCCCGCGCCAGCGGTTGGCAAAGCACCATGGCCGGGGCGACCCCATCGCTGACGGGCAACAGGCCCATCCGCATCCCCGGCTGCATCTGGAGCAGCCTGTCGATCGACCCGGCGAAATGCTCCAGCACTTCCCAGTGTTGGCGAACCGATTGCCCGAAGTCATCCCCGGCGACCGGTTCCATCGGACACGCCTTGTACCAACCGTCACCCTCCGACAGGGAAAACCAGTTGAAGCGCGACCTCCCGTCACGGAAGCACGACACGGGCGCGATGGGCGGCACCGGCTCGCGAACGTCACCACTCCCCTGATTCGCATCGTCATCGAGGAAATTCACCGGCTCGTCGAATTCCCAAACGCCGATCGCGAACACTCCCTGCCTGCCTGGCAGTTTCCGCACCCAGACGATGTCACCCCGGTAGTCCCCCTCGCTCGGACGGTCGAGGCTGCCCGGATGGGTGTGAGCCATCCCGATGACATCCAGCCGGGGATGGCTTTTCTTCAGCACGCGCATGGCCACCGAGATCGCCGTGCTGTTGACATTCACATGGGCCGTGCCGGCGTCGCGGAACTCTCCCGGCGGAAGCGCCGCCTCGATGATCACCACGCCCGCTTCCCGCCGTCCCAGGAGCATCCAGCCGGTTTCTTCCTCGCCCCGGTCCGTTTCCTTGTGCTTCTGGAAATCCTCGAACATCGTGTCCAGGACGCCCTTGTGAATCCGCACGGTTCCCGTGGGTATCGCGGGTGCCGACCCCTGGTCTTGTGGTGGCGCGAGAACAGCAACGGGTTCCACGGCGGATCCGGGTTGCGGCGCTGATTCGGGCGCCGCAACGGGCCCGCTTGACGGTTCCACCGGGGTTTGGACCGGCGCCACCGGAGCGCCCCACCCAAAGAGGCGGTTAAGAAGGCTTGTGATCATCCGCTGGATCCTCATGCCCATCGACCCAAGACCGGCACCCGAAACATCCCTGTGCGGCATTTCCCATGGTACGCTCCCGGGTGGGTCGTCTGGTAATGTTTCGCACTGGAACCGCCACCATTCACGATTTTTCCCTTTTTTCGGATTCACCTCATGAAACCCGTGGTTTGCGCCGGCATCATCGTTGCCGATCATGTCTCCTCGCCCCTTCACCACCTTCCAGCCGAGGGCGAACTCATCATCGCCGATCACCTGCGGCTCACGCTTGGCGGTTGCGCGGCGAATGTGGCCACCAACCTTCACCGACTCGGCGTGCCTAGCCAAGTGACGGGCCGCGTGGGCGACGATCCTTTCGGCGAACTCACAAGGTCGCTCCTGGCCCGGGAAGGGCTCGACACCTCGGGCATCATCACCACTCCCGGTTGCGACACCAGCCAGACTCTCATTGTCAATGTCGCCGGGCAGGACAGGCGATTCATCCACACCTATGGCGCCAACGCCCTTTTTCGCGCCTCCGACATCCCGAGCCTTCCCGTTCCGGAAATCCTCTACTTGGGCGGCTACCTTCTGATGTCCTCGTGCCTGCCCGAGGAGCTGGCGCCGGTCCTGCGGCGCGCCCGGGCCAACGGTTCAAAAGTCGTCCTCGATGTCGTCACTCCCAAAAAAGCCGATTACATCCCGTGGCTCAAGCCGGTCCTTCCCCATGTCGATTACTTCCTCCCCAACGACCATGAGGCTGAACTGATCACGGGCCTTCATGACGCGAGGGAACAGGCGCGAATGTTCCGCTCGATGGGAGCCAGCAACGCGATCATCACGATGGGCGAGAGGGGAACCCTGTGGGCGGGAGAGCGCGGCACCTGGTCGGCGGGAATCGACAAGGTCGAATATCTCGACGGATCCGGTAGCGGCGACGCCTTCGCTGCCGGGCTGATTCACGCGCTGTTGAGGGACATGGACGAACCGGCGGCACTGCGGGTCGCCTCGGCCGTGGGCGCCTCGTGCGTGAGGGCCTTGGGCACCACCGCGGGAGTCTTCACCCGGGGCGAACTCGATGCCTTCGTCGCCTCCCATCACCTTCCCGTGGTGAGGGAGGGCTAGGGAACGGGCACCAGGTCGAGCAACCGCTCCACCAACCCCTCCCGCGTCACCCCCGAAGCGATGGCCTGGTATTCCAGCACCAGCCGGT
>JAGWVO010000695.1 GCA_018970845.1 Planctomycetota bacterium | reverse complement strand
GAAATGGGGTCGTGGTTGGCCATGAACGTGGTGGGAGGAGGGCTCAGTTGCTGCGGAACGGCATCCCCATTTCGCGGAGGAGGGCCCGGCCCTCTTCGTCGTTACGGGCGGTGGTCACGATGGTGATGTCCATGCCCCGGATGGCATCGATCTTGTCGAAGGAGATTTCCGGAAAAATGATCTGTTCACGCACCCCCAGGGTGTAGTTGCCCCTGCCATCGAAGCTCTTGGCGCTCACCCCGCGGAAATCGCGGATGCGGGGCAAAGCCAGATGGATCAGACGCTCAAGAAAGGCGTACATGCGATCACCACGCAAGGTGACACTGACGCCGATCGGCATCCCCGCCCGGATCTTGAAGGCGGCGATGGCCTTCTTGGCTCGCGTCACCACGACTTTCTGTCCGGTGATCGTGGCCAGTTCAGTGATCGAGGCTTCGAGGGCCTTGGCGTTCTGAGCGGCTTCGCCAAGTCCCCGGTTGACGGTGACCTTGACCAGCTTGGGTACTTCGTGGACGTTGGCGAGGGAGAGATCCTTCAGCAATTTCGGCTGAATCGTCTCCCGGTAGCGCTGTTTGAGTGACATGGAGGGAAGGGGGGTGCGCTTCTGGGCTTGGTCAGAAGGCTTAGGTGGGAGGGGAGTGGAAAGCGGGAATTCGAAGCAATGGAGGCTTTTCCGTACTGGTGTGACCTGAGAGGTCGTTCAGCACGGCTGCGCGTCAATCGAGCAATTCGCCAGTCTTCTTGAGACGGCGCTTGCGACTGCCGTCCTTGTCGACGACGATCTCGACCCGGCTCGCCACCTTTTTGGCGTTGGAATACAGCATCACATTGGAGGCGTGGATGGAGGCCTCTTCACTGACGATGCGGCCGCTCTCGCCCTCCTGGGTGGGCTTGACGTGACGGGTGCGGATGTTGATGCCCTGCACCACAACCCGGTTCTCGTAGGGAAGGGTGCGCAGCACCTCTCCTGTTTTGCCTTTGTCCTTGCCGGCGATCACCTGTACGGTGTCGCCCTTCTTGACCCGCAGCTTGGTACGGACCGGGGTCTTGGCCCTCGGAGTTGCGGTGGCCATCTCAGATCACCTCCGGGGCGAGGGACACGATCTTGGTGAAGTTGCGCTCGCGCAACTCGCGGGCCACCGGGCCGAACACGCGGGTGCCCTTGGGATTGTTGTCGTTGCCGAGGATCACGGCGGCGTTGTCATCGAAACGGATCGAGTTGCCCGTATCGCGTCGCAGCGTGGCCTTGGTGCGGACCACCACGGCCTTGACCACGTCTGATTTCTTGACGCCCATGTTGGGCATCGCGTCCTTGACCGCAGCAACGATCACATCGCCCACATGGGCGTAGCGGCGGTTGGTGCCCAGCACACGGATGCACTGGATGCGCTTGGCGCCACTGTTGTCGGCGACGGTGAGGAAGGTTTCCTGCTGAATCATCGGGAGCTCCTCAGCCGGCGCTGGTGGTGGAGAGAACCTCGGCCACCTGCCACCGCTTGGTGCGGCTGAGGGGGCGGGTCTCGGTGATGCGGAC
>JAGWVO010000694.1 GCA_018970845.1 Planctomycetota bacterium | reverse complement strand
TCCCTTCCCGGCGGCTGGGTTTCGCGAACTGCCCGAATTGATGGCGCCACTCGGGGAAGTCTCCATCAGCATGGATCCGCTTGTAACCAAACGATTCCTTGAGTCAGGGTTTTCTGCTTCCCGATTTTCCTCAACTCAATCGGCGCTGAACCCGGCAGGCTTGTCGTTTCCCGTCATGGCTGCCTTGGCAGTCATGAGTTTCTTTTTGGTTCCTCGCGCTTTTTATTCATGGAGATTTCCCGCCATTCTTTTTTCGCTGGCGTTGGTTGCCTTAAGACACAAGGCGATCCCTGTATTTGCTTGCGTCGCCACCTTCGTAACTTGCCTCAACCTGATTGATTTTCTGGAAATTCGAGAAAAACGCAAAACAAGCGCGCAAAATGCGGGAGTCTTGGTCTTTCTTATTTGTTTCGTCGCATCACTCTTGGCCTTGCCCGGATTTTTAGGCGCTACCGGCCCCAGTTCGCGCTTGCCGGGTTGGGGGCTGGCCTTGCGGGACTCCCATGCGGCTCTCGCCGGGCTACTCGCGAGGGATCATCGCCGATTGCCCGGCAATACCTTGATTGCTTCTTTGGCCTTTCCCGACTACGCGGCCTATGTCGCGTGGTTGGCACCTGGCGTTCGGACCTTTGTCGATCCGCGCCTCCATCTTTTCTCATCTACTTATGGTCAATTTGCGTCTTTGGTTGAGGAATTGGGAAAGCCCGCATCCGATACCGGAGTTCCGAAATGGCGTGAATTGTTGGCCAATTTCAACATTGTCAGGGTTGCAGCTTCACCCAGGTCGATGGAGGCCTCCCAGCGTGTTCTCCAGCAACTGCTCAATGACGGTGAATGGGAAAGCCTTTCCATTGCTGGAAGTTGGATTGTCTCAACAGCATCCAATCCGATGCCATCTCCAGAAAAAAAAATAGCGTTGGGCAACAAAGCAATTGCATCGCTCATGCGGATCGGTTCGTTGGAGGATTCACCTCAATCATGCCCATCACGCGTCGCTACTTATTCAGGATGGGAATTTTGGCAGCCACGCAACGAATCATCCAGACATACCGACAGCGCTGATATTTATCTTGCTCTCGCGGAGACTCCCAACCCACTTCGACGGCTTGGATTCGCAGCCAAAGCCGTGTCAGAATCGCGCCGCGGGCTTCATATGGTTCCGGATTCCATCAAAGCCAATGAGTCTGTATTTCGATCTCTACTGACTTTTGGAGATATTTCCGGCATCAACCTTCGCCCCGGACTCTTGAGTGATTTGGCGGAAGTCGAACTCATTGGTTCTTGCGCGCGAATCATCAAGCTGAGACCTGGTGAAAGCGAGGCCCTCAATGCCCATGGAATCTTGGCGGAACTCTTCAGCCGCAAGCGGTTTCTTGATTTGGAACTCTTGAATAGGAAGGAATTTGTGCGAATCGGAAAGAAACTCGTTGCCAGGATTTCAGATAGTGGTTCATCTCCGGAAAACCCCAATTTCGAGACCGCGGCCAAGGATCTTGAGCGAGCAACGGTGTCATTGGATGGACTGCAGGAGCAACTGGCC
>JAGWVO010000118.1 GCA_018970845.1 Planctomycetota bacterium | reverse complement strand
GGGTCGCCAGTTGCCTTAGCCGCGCCAAGTCTTCTTCACCAAGGATGGGCCTTCGACCCCGTTTCAGCTCACTCTTCGGGGCATGGATGGTGCCGCTCGTTCGGAAACATCGCATCACCTTCCTGACAAATGTCGGGCTCACTGAGAAACGATCGGAAACCTCGACGGTCGTTTCTCCGGATTGCCTCGCCTCAAATACGCGACGGCGAATGTCCATCGACAATGCTGCTGGCATCCCTCCCCTCCGTGAGTCACAATACCATTACAGCTGATAACTTTTTTATCTTTAACACATCTTTATAAAGTGCGCTCTAATTGAATTATGTGATGAATATGTCTTTTATTTTTTGAGGTGATTTTTATTGTTTTTAGTTTTCGGTAGTCTCAGGTCAATTGATCGAGTCCGTTCAATGGAGGTGGTTTCTTCTAATCCTCCGGGCCCCCCGCCTCGATCCAGGAGGTCAGCAGCACCTGCGCGGCGATGGCGTCGCGGCGGGCCTTGCGCTGGGCATGCGAGAGGCCTGATGACCAGAGCAGCCGTTCGGCGTTTTTCGTCGTGTAGCTTTCGTTGAAATAAACGATCGGCAGTCCCGTCACATCCGCGATCCAGTCACCCAGTTCCCGCGCCCTGCGCGCCGACTCGCCCTCCTCGCCAAGGCCTCTCAGCGGCAATCCCACCACCAGCAGCACCGGTTCCTCCTCCGCCACCAGCGCCTTGAGGAACGCCTCGTCCCGCGCCGGGGTGGAGCGCTCCATTTGCTTGAGCGGGAACGCGAACCTGCGCTCCGCGTCGCTGATCGCGAAACCCACCCGCCGTTCCCCGGGGTCCACCGCCAGCACCTTTCCCGGCGGCCTCACAGCTTGTCCGACCGGCCGGCGCGCTTGAGTTGCTCCACCACTTCCTTCACGGCGCTTTCATCCTCCTTGCGCGCGATCAAGAGGCAATCACCATCCTCGATGATCAGCAGGTTCTCCACCCCCAGTGTGGCCACCGTGCGCCCCTTGGGCGCCACGACCACGCACCCCTTGGTTCGCACTCCCACATGGTCGGCCTGCACGGTGTTGCCATGGGCATCCTGCGGATTGAGGCGTTCCAGCGCGAGCCAACTGCCCACATCGTCCCACTGGAACGGCGCTCCCAGCACAACAACCTCGTCATGGTTTTCCAACAGCGCGTAATCCACGCTCACCTTTTCCAGGGTGGGGAATATCTCCGCCATCATGGAGTCGCGGCCGGGGCCATCCCATGCTTCGGCGATCTTGAGAACGCCTTCGCGCAAGGCGGGCTTGTGCCTGCCCAAGGCCTCAAGCACGGCTCGCGGCTTCCATGCGAAAATGCCGGCGTTCCACAGGAATTCGCCAGAGGCGACATATTGGCGGGCCGTCTCAACGGGAGGCTTTTCCTTGAACGACCTCACCTTGAAGGCCTCCACGCCAAGCCTTGAGCCGATGCCCTCGCCACGGTGGATGTAGCCGTATCCGGTGGAAGGAAATGTGGGAGGCACGCCGATCGTGACAAACGCCTTGGGATGATCCTCAAGCACCTGCGCGGCGGCCTGCAGGGCGCGGCGGAACATGCCCGGCGGTTCGATGACATGATCGGCCGGGCAGGTGAAGAACGCGCCGTCGGGGTCGGTTCGGGCCAGCAGGGCGGCGGCCAACGCCACGCAGGGAGCGGTGTCGCGGCCGGTCGGTTCCCCGATGACCATGCCTTCGGGAACCATCGGCAGTTGCTCGCGGGTGCGGGCCACATGGGCCTTGCCGGTGATCACCATGAGGTCGCGGGCGGCGACAAGTCCCTCGAGCCTGTCGGCGGTTTCCTGCAGAAGCGACCGGTCGCCGCGCATCGCCAGGAACTGCTTGGGCAGGTTCTGCCGGCTGCGGGGCCAGAATCGGGTGCCGCCTCCGCCGGCCATGATGAGGGCGCGGGGGGCTGAAGCTGGATTCGTCATCGAGGTTCCTTCCAATTTCCATCAGGTCCAACATGGAGGGGAATTGACCAGTCGGTCCGGCGCAGGCGCTCCGGGTTAAGGTCGTTGGGTTCGAGCGCCGCAAGCGGCGATATTTCAAGCGGTGCGGTCGGATGGCCCGCCGGGTCGACAGGCACCCTGATGCCGGCGGCGGCCAGCCAGCGCGCGGCCAGTCTCGACAGCGCGGCGCGCACTTCTTGGGGGCTGTCGGCGCCTTGGGCGTTCTTGAGCGGGGCAAACTCGTCCTCGCGCGGGGTTTCCACCAGGAGCCATGGGTCGGCATGCGGCAGCACATCAAACATGAACTTCTCGAATTTCAAGGCATTTTCGGTTCCTGGCTTCACATGCCCGCATTCCTCCATCCAGAACGGCACTTTCTTGACCGCGGCATGGTAGGGCATGAGGCTGTCACCCGCGGCGGCGCGCGTCAAAAACGGCACGCTGAACAGGTGGATGGCGGGGTTGCCGGCGCCAAACAGAAGCGAGCCATCGGCGGCTGTGGCGGTTCCCATGGCCGCGGGAAGGTCGGAATACTCCACGATGTGGCAGCGGCCGCGGGAGCGCGCGAACACGCCAAGTTTTTCCGAAGGATCGCGGCGGAGGATGACCTTGCTGGAGGCCTGCGAGCCCTTGAGGATGTGGTGTCCGATGAATACCGGATCGGCAATGGCAACCAAGGGATTGTCGACCTGGAAGTAGAACAGGTCGCTGACGCCTCGGGCGGCCAGCTTGTCGAGCCAGCCTTGCCGGGACAGCGCCGCCAGGCAACCGCCGTGGCCGTCGGGCGCGGTGAACAGCTTGCCCGGCGCCTCAAGCAGGATCCGGCCCGTTTGTCTGTCGACGGCGGGCATTTCCCCCTGGCGGAAAAACCAGACATCCGCGGGATTGAGTCCGAAATGACCGTGTTCACTGAAGAAGTCGCGCGTGGCGGCATCGGTGGCCGAGCTGGTCATGATGAGGAAGACAGGGGTCTTCCCATGTTTCCGCCCCAGCGCCAGCACCTTTTCGGCATGAATTTGGTAAAGCGTCGCGCCGGAGACCGGACCCACCGGGAAGCATCCCTTGGGCTGGTCGGAACCCAGGCGGGTCCCCTGGCCGCCCGCCACCAGCACCACCGCCACTTGCCCGGCGCGCAGCGCCCTTTCGCCGGCGGCACGGGCGGCGGCATTGGCTCCTGCGGGCACCACGGGCGGGGGTTCCAGGCTGGTCAGGTCGGGGGGCGAGGCGAGGCCTTCACCCTTGAAAAGGCTGGCCAGAAGGGCGGGGTCGAGCGACTCGAGGCTTTCGGCATAGTCCGGGCCGGCACCGGCAAGGCAACGGAGAAGGTGGCCTTGGCCGTGGGCGGTCAGGCGGGAGGCGCATTGCGGGGAGAGTGGGACGCTCATGATGAGCGTTTCCATACCCTGCACCCCCGGCGGCGGGTCAATGCAGGTCGACGGCAAGCCCGTCGTGGGCCACGCGCACATGGGGAGGAAGTTCGGCTTCCAGTTCGGCGTGATCGAGTTCGTGGCCGATATGGGTGAGGAAAGCCTGTCGGGGCTGGAGCCTGTCGATAATGTCGAGCGCCTCCGAAACGCTCAGGTGCCCCGGGTGGGGCCTGCGGCGCAGGCAGCCCAGAATCAGCGTGTCGAGATCCTCCAGCAAGGGCCAGCTGGATCGGGGAATTTCCTTCACATCCGTGCAATAGGCGAGGTTCCTGACACGAAATCCCAGCACATGAAACGGGCCGTGCTCCATGGGCACCGGGATCACGCGTTCTCCCAGAACATCAAACGGCTCATGATTGATGCGCCTGAGAGCGATCTGGGGCACAAAGCCGGCGGTAAGCGCCTGGGCTCCGTGGCTGAAGGCGTAGCTAAAAGCTTGTCTCACACGGAGTTCGGTTTCCGCGTCGCAGAGCAGGGGCACGGGGCCGCCGATCTGGAAAGGGATGGGGCGAAGGTCGTCGAGTCCGTGGAGGTGGTCGGCATGGTAATGGGTGAGGAGCACGGCGTTGACGGGTGGTGAGCCTTCCCTTAACAGCTGCAAGCGCAGTTCGGGAGGAGTGTCGATGAGAAGGTTGCCCCCGGGCAGGCGGAACAGCACGGAGCAGCGATATCTATGGTTTCGGGGGTCGGCCGAACGGCAAACCGCGCAGTCGCATCCGAGCATCGGCACCCCGACGGATGTTCCGGTTCCCAGGAAAGAGAGGGTGCCGCCCTTCATGCCGCCACCGATGATGCCCCGCCTGCCGACAAGCCCGCCATTGTAGCGCCGCGCCATCATCCGGACGGTTGCGCATTTGACTTGTGAACCTTACACTACCCAATTGAGGAAATGTGCCGGTGGCGGGAGGACTCGCCGCCGGCCGTTCCGTTTGAACTAGGCGCCATGTTCGAGACGCTGCAGCAGACCCTGGGAGACGCGCTCAAGCGCCTGCGAGGCCGCGGAAGGCTCACCGAAGCCAATATCCGCGACGCCATGCAGGATGTGCGCCGGGCATTGCTCGACGCCGATGTCCATCATGAGGTTGTCGGAGCGTTCCTCACGCGGGTGACGGAAAAGTCGATCGGGCAGACGGTGATCCGGTCGATTGATCCGGGCGAGCAGATCCTCAAGTGCGTGTACGACGAACTGGTGGCCCTCATGGGCCCCGTCGACACGAAATTGCCCATGCCGCGGAAGGATCGCCCGGCGGTGGTGATGCTGTGCGGCCTTCAGGGCCAAGGCAAAACCACGACGGCCGGCAAGCTGGCCCTGACGGCCAAGCAGGCTGGCAGGGCTCCCATGCTGGTGGGTGCCGACCTCCAGCGCCCGGCCGCCATGGAGCAGTTGCGGGTTCTGGCCGAGCAGATCGGTGTTCCGGTGCATATCGAGCCGGGCCAAACCGACGACGCGGGCAACCGCGTGGGCGGGCCGGGCGCCGTGGAAATCTGCAAGGCCGCCGTCAGCAAGGCTCGCGACAAGGGCTGCGACCTTGTCATCCTCGACACCGCCGGCAGGCTCCATGTCGCCGACATGCCAATGGAGGAACTCCGGCAGATCGACCGTGTCGTCGGCCCCGATCATGTTTATTTCGTTTGCGACGCCCTCACCGGCCAGGACGCGGTCAACAGCGCCAAGGCTTTCAACGAGGCCCTTGAACTCAACGGCGTGATCCTCACCAAGATGGATGGCGACGCCCGCGGTGGCGCGGCTCTTTCCATCAAGGAAGTCACCAAGGTCCCGATCAAGTTCCTCGGCATGGGCGAAAAGCTCGATCGCCTCGAGGAGTTCAGGCCCGAGGGGATGGCCCAGCGGATCCTCGGCCAGGGGGACATCCTCTCGCTCATCGACAAGGTCTCGCGCGTCCAGTCCGAGATCAGCGAGGAGGAGCGGGAAAAGCAGCAGAAAAAACTCGAGGAAGGATCGTTCAACCTGAACGACTTCCGCAAGCAGTTAGACATGCTCAAGAAGATGGGGCCCGCCAAGGACCTCATCAACAGCCTTCCGGGGATGTCGCAGATGATGCCTCCCGGGCAGGATCCCGAGGCGTCGATCCGCCGCATCCAGGGGATCATCGACTCGATGACGCGCAAGGAGCGCGCCAACCCCGACGACATCGACTACGACCGCCGCCTGCGGATCGCCCGCGGAAGCGGCACCCGCGCCGAGGAGGTCAAGCAACTGCTCACGCAATTCGACATGATGCGCAATGTGATGCGCGCCATGGCGAAGATGTCGATGCTTGAGCGGATCAAGCTGATGTCGGGCATGAGCAAGATGGGCGCGTTCATGCCGGGAGCCAAGTTCGTGTCCAAGGGAGACACGGGGCACCGGAAGAGCCCGAGGGAACGCGCCGAGGAGCGCAAGAAGAAAAAGCGCTAGGATGGCGCTTCGTGGAGTTTGTTTTCCCGAGTTGGAGAGGTGATTCGTGGCCGTACGCATTCGCATGAAACAAATGGGTCGCAAGCACCGGCACTTTTTCCGGATCGTGGCGATCGACCATCATCAGCCCCGCGACGGGCGGGTGCTTGAGGAGTTGGGAACCTACGATCCCCACATGAAGGACAAGGAAAACCGCGTCACGCTGGTGCCCGAGCGCATCGAGTACTGGATGAGCGTGGGAGCCAAGGCGAGCGAGCGGGTCCAGGTTTTCCTTAAGAAGTACATGGACAAGTTCCGCCAGCCAGCCGGCGAGGCCAAGACCTCCTGAGCCGGTTTGGGCGGCGTCTTCCATGCGCATAGATGTCCTCACCCTGTTTCCCGGGCTTTTTCAGGGGTACCTTGACGAAAGTCTGGTGAGCAAGGCGAGGGCCAAGGGCATCCTTGACATCAGGCCCAGAAACCTTCGCGACTGGGCCGAGGGCACCCACAAGGTGGTTGACGACCGCCCGTACGGCGGCGGCCCCGGCATGGTTCTCATGTGCGGCCCGGTTTTCCGCGCCGTGGAGGATCTTCGAGCCGAGGCGGGGCCCTGCACCCTCGTCATGCTCACGCCCGCGGGCGAGCGGCTGCGCCAACCGCGGGTGGAGTCGCTTTCCCGTGAACCGAGGCTGATTCTCCTGTGCGGCCGTTACGAGGGTTTTGACGACCGCATCCGCCAGGGCCTCAAGCCCCTCGAAATATCCGTGGGTGATTATGTGTGCAATGGCGGCGAGGCGCCGGCCATGGTGCTCATCGACGCGGTCGCCAGGCTGCTGCCCGGGTTTTTGGGCGACCCCGGCAGCGCCGATGAGGAATCGCACCGCGAACCCGGTTGGCTTGAATATCCCCAGTTCACCCGTCCGAGGGTTTTCCGCGACATGGCCGTGCCCGAGGTGCTGCTCGAGGGAAACCATCAGGCCATTGCCTCCTGGAGGCATGGCCAATCGGCGCAGAGAAGCGCCACGCCGCAAAAATCAGACTCCCCTTCCACGGGAAGTCTGTTAGACTCAAGCATCAATGAAATCGATAGGGGTAATGCGCCATGAAGAACGCCGTGATGGCCCGGATTGATTCCGAGGTCAAGGAATTTGCCTCCAAGTCCACCGAAGCCGCCAAGATTTCCCGCACCATCGCCGCCTTTCAGGTGGGCGACACCGTGGATGTTCACCTTCGCATCCTGGAAGGCGAGAAGGAACGCAGCCAGGTGTTCACGGGCGTTGTGATCGGCATGAAGGGTTCCGGCGCCAACGAGGCGTTCACGGTGCGCCGCATCGTTCAGGGTGAGGGTGTTGAGCGCGTTTTTCCGCTTCACAGCCCGCTGATCGCCAAGCTTGAGGTTCGCCGCACGGGCGTTGTAAGGCGCGCCAAGCTGTATTACCTCCGCAAGAGGGTCGGCAAGGCTACCCGCCTTCGCGAGCGCAAGGCCAAGGGGCCCTCGCCAAAGGCTTGACGCCCCGCTGGCGCCGTGTCTGGCGAGCCGGCCGGCCCCATCGACCCTCGCCGCCCCTGGTGGCGCCGATGGTGGGGGAACAGGTCCGAGCGCCACGCCCAGAGGTGCCTCCGGCGGCTTGGCTGGACCATCATCGCCCGCAACGCTTCCTGTCCCATGGGCGAACTCGACATCGTGGCGCTGGATGGCGCCACGCTTGTTTTCGTCGAGGTGCGTTCCACTTCCGGGTCCGATCCGATGGTTCCCGCGGCTTCCGTTGACCGGGAAAAACAGGCGCGAGTTGCCCGCATGGCCATTTGGTTTCGTCGCAGGCACCGGCTGGAGGCGCTTGATTGCCGTTTCGATGTCCTGGCGATTGCCTGGCCACCCGGCGCCGATCCCGTTGTTGAACATCACCGCGATGCCTTTGACATTCCCGTCCATGGCGGAATGGATACTTGAAGATGCGCCGGCAGGTCTGGCGGCAAGCCGGTTTGGCTTCGCTTCCGATCCCCCGAGAAATCGGCCATGTCCTGGTGGTTTCGTTCCCCACCGCGATGCCCGCTTCCGCCACCGGGTCCATGCTGGAATGCCTTGATCCCTCCGAACGCGAACGATGGAACCGTTTCCAAGCCCCGAGGGTTAAGGGCGAATTCCTTGTCGGCAAGGCTATGGCGCGGCGGATCCTCGGATCGGCCCTGGGCCTAAGGGCCGGGGATGTCCGGTTCACCCACAACGCCAAGGGCAAGCCCGAATTGGCCGATGGCGCCTATGCCTTCAACCTGTCGCACTCGCACGGTTGGGCGCTTTTCGCCCTCACCCCTTCAGGCAGGATCGGTGTCGACATCGAGCGGGTCAGGCCGGTGACCGACCTCATGGACCTGGCCCGGCGTTATTTCACGCCCGCGGAAGTCGAGGCGATCGGCATCGCCGATTCAGCAGCCCAACTCGAGCTGTTCTATCGTGTCTGGACCCGCAAGGAGGCCTTCATCAAGGCTCATGGCCTGGGGGTTGCCTACGGCCTGGACCGGGTTGAAGTATCAACGGATCAAGAAGTTAAGCCGCATTTTGCCCGGTTGGGGGAAGGCGAAAATCCGTTGACATGGTCGCTGGAGCACCTTGAACCGGCCCCGGGATATGTGGGGGCGTTGGCCTGCGATGTCGGCCTGGCGGACTTGATGTTGGTCCATTGCGTTGGCTGGATGGATTGATAGACGAAAAGCTGTCCAGGCCCTAAGATTGACCACATTGGCCAGTGAATACCCGAGGTCCCCGGGACGGGCTTCCGTGATGGCAAGAAAGAACGAAGAAAGCCCGGCCTCCGGGCACGGCGGCAAGGCCACCGGCGCCCTCAAGGCCGTTCGCGACAAGATCGACAGGCTTGACCAGCAGATCCTCAAGCTGATCAACGAGCGGGCCAGCCATGCCGCCGAGATCGGCAAGCTGAAGAACGAGAACGGCACCGAGATCTTTTCCCCGGTTCGGGAGGAGGAGGTCCTCAAGCATGTGCTCGACCAGCACCACTCCCAGGGAGGCCAGCTCGAGCCCTCGGCGGTGCGCGCGATCTTCCGCGAGATCATGTCCGGTTCGAGGGCGCTCCAGAAAGTCCTGAAAGTCGCCTATCTCGGCCCCGAGTTTTCCTTCAGCCACCTCGCGGCCATCGACAAGTTCGGGCAGTCGGTGGAACTTGTCGCCGTGGGCAGCATCCCGACGGTGTTCGAGGAGGTTCACCGCGGGCATGTCGACTTCGGCGTGGTTCCCGTCGAGAACTCCACGGACGGCCGCATCGCCGACACGCTGGACATGTTCCTCCAAATGCCGCAGATGATCATCTCGAGCGAGGTCCGCCTTCAGGTTCACCACCACCTCATGGCGCAGTGCGACCAGCAGGACATCCGCCGGGTGTACAGCAAGCCCCAGGCGCTGTCGCAATGCCGCACCTGGCTTTCCAAGAATGTCCCGCACGCCAAGCAGGTGGAGGTGTCGAGCACGGCGACCGCGGCCGAGTTGGCCCAGCGCGAGCCCGGCGCCGCGGCGGTCGCCAGCCGGCAGGCGGCGAGCCGCTATGGCCTCCGCCTTCTTTTCAGCGACATCGAGGATTATCCGGATAACGAAACCCGATTCGCCGTCATCGGCCGCCACAAGTGTTCCAAGGGCACCCACGACAAGACGAGCCTCGTTTTCCGGATCGCGCACGCCCCGGGAGCCCTTGTCGAGGCCCTCGACCTGTTCCGGCAGTCGAAGATCAACCTGACATGGATCGAGTCGTTCCCCGCCCGCGCCGGTCGCGCCGAGAAACCCGAGTACCTCTTCTTTGTCGACATCGAGGGGCACCAGGAGGATCCGAAGGTCGCCAAGGTCCTCAAGGCGCTTTCCGGCACATGCCGCGACCTCCGCGTGCTCGGCTCTTATCCAGTCGCCCCGATGCCGCAATAAGCC
>JAGWVO010000117.1 GCA_018970845.1 Planctomycetota bacterium | reverse complement strand
TCCAGGTGCGCGCCACCGACCTCTCTGGCCGGTCGGTTGACACCGCCTTCACTGTGAGAGTGAACTAACGATATTTTGGATTGAAAAAACGGAGGGGCCCGCCGGTTGGCGGGCCCCCTCGCTTGAAACCGTGGGCCATTACGAAGGATTGTCGAGCGCCGCGGCCCTTGTGACCCCCAACCGCTGGCTGGCGAGCGCCAACCCGAAAAACAGCGAAGTGAAAACCGCGTCTCCCAGCAGGGTGTTGCGGTAAAACGGCAAGGCCATGGCGTAGCAGGCTCCAAGCCCGCCAATGTCACGCGAGTAGCGGATGAGTGGGTGGGGGTATTTTGTGGTGGGTTCCTCCCACATGGTGATGCCCGCCGTCGGCGCCGTGACGGCGCTGGCCCCGAGCCACACCATGAAATTGGTCAGCATGAAAAAGAACAGTCCCGAGCCGAATGTTCCAGCGACCAGAGTCAAGGCACCGGGCCTCACTCGCCACAGGAAGCCTGAGAGGCCGTAGACGGCAAAACTGAGGTAAACCACCCAACTGAACGGCGCCCAACCATTCCAGCGGTACAGCAGCAGGTCGGAGACCGCCATCACGGCGAGCGGAACCAGGGGAGCCACCCGCAGCGGCAGGAATGCCAGCGAGAAAAGGCAGAGGGCCCCAACAGGCGACAGATTGGGCGCGGCGTAGGCCGGGGCCAGCCTGTACAGCAGCGAATAGCCTGCCGCGGCCAGTGCGATGGCCAGGACGGGACCAAGGGACTGGCGCTGGTTGCTGGAATGCGAGACAGGTTCCGTTATGTTCATGGTTCCATCCTCAAGTGGCCGTTGATTGATCATTCTCGCGCACCCTGAATTCAAGTTTCCAGCGCCTGTTGTCATGCACTCCCTGGCAGGAGAGTTCAAGCGTGCCGACCTCGGTGACCCGGGAGTGAAGACTCACTGGCACGCGGGTTCCGGGTGGGGCGTCGGAATCGAGGGTCGCCGACAGGGGTGTGAGTTCCTCGATGTCTTCCTGCCAGTCTTCCACGGCGGTGCCGATGGAGTCATCCTTGCGGCGGTTCGATCCCAAAAAGCGGAACTGCACGGGTTCACCCACGACGAGGCCAAGCTCAAGGTTGGGGACAGGGCTTTCGGAACCTTCCTCCATGCCGAAAGGCACCACGCAAAGGGCCTTGATGGGCGGGGCGAAACCGGGGACGGCGGGCGCGGGAATCTCGACTCCGACATAAAACGAGCGGGCGGTGCCACCACGAACGCGGATGCCGCCTTGTTTTCGGGCGCGGGCGTAACAGGCGGCCCCATGGGCCACGGCGACCTCAAGGTCGGCGGCTTCAAGGCAGCGGACCGGTTCGCCCGAGAACCATCCGCCGAGGGTGGCGAGCACCCGTTCGCGCAGCAGTCGCGACTTGAAGACGCCGCCGTTGAACAGCACCGCGGAAACGCGCTTGCCTCCGCGGTGCTGGGCCAGGAACGCGGCCAGGTGGCGGGTGATGGCGGCATCGGTGGCGTACGGCAGGCCAGCCTCCTGCAGACCCGCGGATGACTGGCGGCGCGGTTCGTCGCCGGATCCGCAGGCCGGGAAAAAGCCGTCGAGCAGGATGGAGTCGAGGAGAGACCGGGGAATTTCCCCGCTGATGCCGCCCGCCACGAGTTTGGTTCCACGCCCCTGCACATGAAACTTGGCGGAGGCAAGGTCGGCCTGCGAGAGCATCGATTCCTTGGCCGCGCGCGCCGCATGAACCAGTTGGAGGAATTGGGAGTGGTCCAGCCGGCTGCCCTTGGCCGCCAGGCCCTGGTTGGCGGCATGGGCCAAGGCCAGGTCCATGTTGTCGCCACCAAGGAGGATGTGGTTGCCGACGGCCAACCGGCTTAATTCAAGATTCCCCATGTTCTCGGTGACGGAAATCAGGGTGAAGTCGGTGGTGCCACCGCCGACATCGCACACCAGGATGAGGTCTCCCACGCGCACCGACCGGCGCCAGTTGTCGCCCTGGGATTCCAGCCAGGAATAGAAGGCGGCCTGCGGTTCCTCCAGAAGGATCACCTGCCCAAGTCCTGCCTGGCGGGCCGCGTCGAGGGTGAGTTCGCGGGCCTCCGGGTCGAACGACGCGGGCACCGTGAGCACGATGTCCTGCCCGCCCAGCGGTTGCCCGGGATGAGCGAGGTTCCATGCCTCCGCGAGGTGCCCCAGGTACCGGGCCGAAGCCTCGACGGGGGAGATTCGCCGGGATTCCTCGGGAGACCTCCATGGCAGTATGGCGGCGCGCCGGTCCACCGCGGCATGGCTCAACCATGACTTCGCCGATGAGACAAGCCTTGTCGGCACGAGGCCACCTTGCTGCCGGGCAAACTCGCCGACCGCAAAATCGCGCCCGGCGGCCCAGGGAAGGTCGAGGGCGCCAGCGGGCAACTCCCCCTCACCCGCGAGGTAGGTGAATGAAGGCAGCAATGGACGCCCGGCCACCTCACCGGGCCTCACCACCTGGGGAATTTCCAGGGTGCGCACCGGGCCGTTGGAATCCGTTGGCAGATAGGAAACCGCGCAGTTGGTGGTGCCCAGGTCGATGCCGACATGGTGGGATGGGCCGCCGGTGATGTTCTGGCTGATGGCCATGGATGTCAGCCGACCTCGACCTCGGCGGGCGCGATGACCCAACCATCGGCACCCTTGAGCGGTTCGGGCAGCGTGTAGTCCGCCACTCGCCAGCCGGGGTGCTTGAGCGTTCCGGTGAAGGGCGGGACGCCGGTGACCAGGCCGGTGAGCGTGATGGAACCGGGCGCGAAACCGGCGGGCACGGTCACCTTGTCATTTTCCTGCCCCGGCAGGCATGGCTCCAGCTTGAGGTGGTCGAGGACGCAGGCGCGAGCCTTGGCCAGCAGAGGGCGGACAGCCGAGCCGACCTGGGCGTCGTCACAGCCTGAAAGGTCTTCCAAGAGAAGGTCAACCAATCGGGAATCGCGTTGCAGGATTGCCAAAAAGCGCAATGGCTCCACCGACCTGGCTGGCTTCGCTGCTTCAGGGGCCTCATGCACCGACTTGGCCAACCGTTCGGCGGTTCCCCCCGTGACGAGGGAGTGCCACGCCACGCAAAGGGCGGTTGATACCCTGTTCCAGCGGAAACCCGCGAGAACGAGAACCACCAACACCTTGAGACTGGCGATGGCCGCCACCGTGATCAGGACAATCTGCCATGCATCCATCGGATTCCCTACCAAGATCAATCCTAGGCTGATGATACAGGATTCGGGCCGGCCTGCATGGTGGCAACGGGGGAGATAGGAACATGGGAACAAACCGGGTGGCGCTGGTGACCGGCGGAGGGAAACAGAGGGTGGGATTCGGCGTCGCCAGGGCCTTGGGAAAAGCCGGTTATGCCATTGTCCTTCATTATCGGTCGTCGGTTTCCGAGGCGGCGGACTCGGTGCGGTTGCTGGGGCAGGAGGGAATAACCGCCGAGGCGATGCAGGCCGACCTTTCCGATGAGGGGCAAACGGAAAACCTTGTTGGACGCCTGATCGATCGCCATGGCCGAATTGATGCCTTGGTGACTTGCGCCTCCCGCTGGGGGAGGCATGCCCTTGCGGAAACCGATGCCGGCCTGTTCCTGGAGCAGTTCCGGGCCAACACGCTGACGACGGCGCTGGCGTGTCTTTCGGTCGGCCGCCGGATGGTGGCCCAACCGGAAGGTGGAGTCATTGTGACGGTGGGCGACTGGGCTCTTCGCCGGCCCTACCCAGACTATTTGGCTTATCACACTAGTAAAGGCGCTGTCGCGGCATTCACACGGGCCCTTGCCGTTGAACTCGGCCGCCAAAATCCGAGGGTTCGGGTGAACATGGTTGAGCCCGGGCCCGTCATGCTGCCTCCAGACATGCCCGAGGATGAGAAGCAGGAAGCCATAGGCGCCACCCTGGTGCGCAAGGAAGGGAATCCCGACGATGTCGGGATGGCGGTGCTGGCCTTGGTGGAAAACAGCTTCATCACCGGGGTCAGCCTGCCGGTGGATGGCGGCCGGTCGATTTGGGCTGGCGGGTTGTAACCGGCTGATTCATGGGGCAGGATGAATTCAGGGGGATTCAGCCATGGAACATGAATCGCGTTTTGCCGAGGTCTTGCTGCAGGTGAGCTATGTGGTGGATCCCTCTCAGCAAGTCGCCATGGCACCCATCCCCGAACGAGTTCCGGGCGCCGTCGATATCCTGGCTGCGGATCCGGAGCTTGGAATTTGGCTGGGAGAAGGCCATTCAAAGCAGGGCGACGCGGCCAAGGCCCTGATTGGCGCAACCATCCTGCTGGGCCCCGTGATTGAGGAGATCGTGCAGCACCGGCACGCCTCCCGCCGGGAGGATGAGGAAGAAGAGATTCGCCGAAGGCTGGCGGAAGATCGTGGCCGCGGCCATTCGTCTTGACCAGACCCACTCATTCCGCCGCGACAGCCTCGGGAATCTCGAGGCAGGCCGCCCGCCAAGCCGGCCAAACGCCCACGAGGGTGGCCAAGGCCACTGATGATCCCAGCATCGCGAGCGCCTGAACCCAGGGAAAGAGCAGGGGAAACCGGAACCCGGCCTCGTCCCAGAGCATGACTTCCAAGGCATACCACTCAAGCGCCCAACCCGCGGCCAGTCCGAGCGTTCCTCCCGCCAGTCCCATGAGCATGGCCTCGGCAAGCACACTCGACATGATCTGCAATCGCGTGGCTCCGACGGCCCTCAGCAGTCCGAGTTCCCGACGCCTCTCCAGGACCGAAATCGTCAGGGATGTCACGACTCCCAGCAGGGCCACCAGCCCGAGGATGGCCTGCTGGGCATAGGCCAGGTTGTTGACGCGGAACAACTGCTTTCGCACCTCCTCCAGAAGCGTGTCGCACGGCATGACGAAGAGTCCGTCGGCGGGATCAAGCCCCGCGCGCAGGCGGGCCAGGCAGGCGTTGCGGTCCGCCGACGGCTGCAACCAGATGTCGATGATGTCGATCTGGTTGTCCTTGAAGTGCGACGAGTACCACCGCCGGTCGACAACGATCGTGCCGTCCTTCCAGGTGTAGTCGGTGTAGCTCCCCAGGATCGGGATCGAAAGGGGCCCCTCCGGCCCCGCCAGGGTGACCGATTCCCCCGGCCTGATCCCCTGCCTGAGCACGAAATTGTCGGAAGCCAGGGCTGCTCCCCGGCGAAAGGTCTCCGGATCACGGCGGGCTTCCCTCACGAAATCCAGGTGGTCGGGCGCGCCCGTGTCGTTGTCGCCCAACTCGGCGGCGAGGAGATAAACGATGTTGCCTTGGTGATCGACCCTCGAAAGGCGCGCGCCAAGGATGGCGCGCAAGTCGCCTCCCAGCAGTTCGCGGACGCGGGAAATCACCTTGGGGTCCATGCTGACGGAATTGACATAGCTGGAAAAGGCGCTTCCCGAAGTGATGAACATGTCGGCGCCGACGCGCGTTTCAACCCAGTTGAAGACCGCCGACTGCGTGGTGAGAAGAAAGCCCGAGGTTTGAACCACGAGCGCGCCAGTGGAACCCAGCGCCGCGACCACCAGTCCGGTGCGGCCCCCGGCGCGCGCGAGGTTTTCCACCGCCAACCGAAAGCCGACCCCGGGGATCAGGGCGGCCAGCGATCCGGCCAGTTTTCCCACGACGCGGGCGATGAGCGGAGTGGCCAACAACGCCGCGACCAGCAGAACAGCCATGCCGCCGAAGGAACCCCACCTTGGCGGCAACAGGTGCCGGAGGCCAACCAATGCGGCCATGAAAGCCAGCAGCGTCACGACGGCGGCCAACTGAAGCCAAAGGCGGGCGGAACTGGCGCGGCCGGGATTGGGCCGGAGCGATTCAACAGGTTCCTCGCGGGAAGCCTCGACGGCCGGAATCAACGCCGCCAGGATCGCCGTGCCGACTCCACCGACAATCGCAGCAATGGCCAGACCCGGATGCACCGCCCAAGCCGTGCCCACGAGCGGGCGGCCCAACGCCTCCCCCAGCGCCTGGCTCATGGGACCGCTCACGGCGGCGGCCAGGGCCATGCCCAGCGGTATGCCGATGATGGAACCCGTCAGGCCCAGAATGCCTGCCTCGATGAGGAACAAACCGGCCAATTGGCCTCGTGTGGCGCCGCATGATCGGAAGATTCCCATGTCCTTGCGGCGCTCGGCCACGCTCACGGCCAGGGCGTTGTAAACGAGGAATAATCCGACCACCAAGGAACCGATTCCCCCGATGGTGAATCCCAGTTCCATTCCCGTGGTCACATCGCCTACCAGGCTTTCCTCTTCAGCCGTGGTCCGGACATGGGCCAAACCTTCCGACAGTTTCCTTAAGCTCTCAGTGACTTCACCGGCGATCGCGCCCTCGGCAAGCCGGATATCCAACCGGCTGGAGGTGCCCGGCTTGTCGGGATAAAGAAGCGACGAGGCCTGAGCCCGCGGAATGACGACAAGCGAATCGGTGATGCCCGCCAGGCGGTGGGAAGGATCGGTGGCGGTGATCCGGCCGACGGGCGAACAGCGAATCCGGCGACCAGCGACCCGCAGGTTGAAGGGTTTCCCCGCGACGGATTCAGCGAGCGCGTTTCCCACCACGGCGGGCGTGCCTGACAAGAGTCCCAAAATTCCATCGGCTGAAGCCGCGAGCCGCACTTCCAACCCTTCGCCAGCCAGGGAGCGGGCGGGGTCGGCATCCCCGACATCCATCGCGACGATCATCACCGAGCGTGGCGGGGATGTTTCAGCCAACGCCCTGCCGATAACCAGGGGATGAATCGATTCAATTCCCGGTATGTTCGCTTCGCGTATCCTGTTTTCAAGCGTGGATGGAATTCCCGCCCGGCCGTTCGTGATGATCAGTTCGCCCAGGGAGAACGGATCCCGCTTGCCTTGAACGATGCCGCGGCGGAGGGACTGGGTGGCGACCAAGGTGGCGACGCCCAGGGCGATCGAGAAGGCCACGAGAACCGAACGGAGAGGCCTGCGGCGAAGGTAGCCGACTCCCAGGGATCGCCAGAGGGAAAACATGAAGGCGGCCTCCCTCAGGCTCTCGATGGATGCTCGATCGATTCGATCCTGCCGTCGCGTATCCGCACCAGTCGGTCGCCGCGCGCCCCGGCCGCCGCATCGTGGGTGACCATGACAACGGCGCGCGATCCGTCGTCCGCGAGGGATCGCAGCAGGTCGAGGACCTGGGCGCTGCTGGCGGAATCGAGGTTGCCGGTCGGTTCGTCGCAGAGGATGGCCTCGGCATCGAGGACGAGGGCCCGCGCCATGGCCACGCGCTGCATTTCGCCGCCGGACATCTCGTCTGGATAGTGGCCGGCCCGATCGGCCAGTCCGACGCGCGCGAGGGCCTCCCCGGCTTTCCTGCGAGCGACCGGCCGGGGGGTGCCTCCCAGGAGCAGGGGAAGGGCGACATTGTCCGATGCCAGGAGGGTTGGAACAAGGTTGAAGAACTGGAAGACCACGGCCAGCCTTGTGCGACGCAGGATGGCCCGCTCGCGATCCCGCATGGAGGCGAGGTCCCTGCCCATGAACAGCGCCTGGCCCGAGGTGGGGGAGTCGAGCCCGGCCATGAGGTGCATGATGGTCGACTTGCCCGATCCGCTTGGGCCCATGATCGACACGAACTCGCCCTTTTCAACCGTGAGGCTCACGCCGCGGACCGCCTCGACAATGCGCGTTCCCTGGTGGTAGTGCCTGACGGCGTTTCGCAGTTCGAGCATGGGCCGCTCCGTTGCCGGCTCTCAGGTCGTGAGCTTGCGGTGGCGGAACCTCGGGAGTTCATCGCGGCCGAGGCGGAGCTTGCGGGCTTCCTCGTAGCTTTGGAAATTGCCCTCGTGCCAGATCACCTTGCCTTCTCCCTCGAACGCCAGGATGTGGGTGGCGATGCGGTCGAGGAACCAGCGGTCGTGGCTGATGACGACGGCGCATCCGCCGAAGTTGAGCAGGGCCTCCTCGAGGGCGCGCAGGGTGTCGACATCGAGGTCGTTCGTGGGTTCGTCAAGGAGCAGCAGGTTGCCGCCGCTGCGCAGAAGCTTGGCCAGGTGAACCCTGTTGCGTTCGCCGCCGGAAAGCTCGCCGACCTTCCGCTGCTGGTCGGATCCCTTGAAGTTGAAGCGGGCCAGGTAGCCGCGTGAGGGAACCTTGCGCTTTCCGAGCATGATGGTGTCGGTTCCGCCGGTGGTTTCCTCGAAGACCGTCTTGTCGGGGTTGAGGCTGTCGCGGTTCTGGTCGACATAGCTGGGCAGCACGGTCTCGCCGACGCGCAACGCGCCGCCGTCGGGCTTTTCCTGCCCGACGATCATGCGGAAGAGGGTGGTCTTTCCGGCGCCGTTGGGGCCGATGACGCCGACGATGCCGCCGCGGGGAAGGTTGAAATTGAGGTCATCGAAAAGCATGGTGTCGCCGAAGGCCTTCTTGACCCCCTCCGCGCGGACCACCAGGTCGCCGAGATGGGGACCGGGCGGGATCTGGAGCACGAGTTCCTCGTCACGCTCATCGTATTCCTGGGAGGCGAGCTTCTCGTAGGCGGCGAGCCGGGCCTTGCTCTTGGCCAGTCGCCCCTTGGGCGCCATCCTTGCCCATTCCAGCTCCCTTTCGAGCTGCTTTTGGCGGGCCGACTCGGCCTTCTCCTCCCGAACGAGGCGATCCTTCTTCTGCTCGAGCCATGACGAGTAATTGCCCTTGAACGGGTGACCGATGCCCCTGTCGAGCTCGAGGATCCACTGGGCGACATTGTCGAGAAAGTAACGATCGTGGGTGATGGCCACCACCGTGCCCTGGAAATCCTTGAGGTAAAGCTCGAGCCAGTTCACCGACTCCGCGTCGAGGTGGTTGGTGGGTTCGTCGAGCAGCAGCAGGTCGGGCTTCTCAAGGAGCACCTTGCACAGGGCCACGCGCCGGCGCTCGCCTCCGGAAAGCTGGGTCGGCTTGGCCTCGGGAGGAGGCAGGCGCATGGCATCCATCGCCATCTCGACCGTTCGGTCGAGGTTGTAGGCGTCGGCCGCGGCGATCTTGTCCTGGACCTTGTTGAGATCCTCCATCAGCAGGTCCATCTCCTCGGGCGAGGCGTCGGACATCTTGTTGGCGATCTCCTCCTCGCGGGCGAGGAGCGCCCTCACCGGAGCCACGGCCTGCTCGATGTTCCCGCGCACATCGGTGGATTCGTCGAGGCGGGGTTCCTGCGGGACATATCCGATGCGCGCGCCGGGGGCGGGGCGGGCTGTGCCCATGAAATCACGGTCGACGGTGGCCATGATGCGGAGGAGCGTGCTCTTGCCGGCGCCGTTGCCGCCAATGACGCCAATTTTGGCTCCCGGATAGAAGGAAAGCCAAATGTTCTTGAGCACTTCCTTCTTGTTGTACAGCTTTGTCAGCGATTCGATCGTGTAGATGTACTGGTCGCTCATGGCGCGGGAATACCCTTGGGAACCGAAGTCCTGATGACATGATTGTAACAGGGCGGGGCCGCGCCGCGGAAAGCGGTGCGGCCCGCGTCGGGCTCAAGGCCGGCCTTAGCAGGTGATCGCGCCTTCGGAGGCGCTGCCCACCGTGCGGGCGTACTTCAGCAGCACGCCGGAATCGGCCTTCAGGGCCGGCGCCTTCCAGGCCTTGAGCCTGGCCTCAAGTTCCGCCGGGGCGAGGTGCACATCGAGGCGCTTGGCCTCGGCATCGATGGTGATCGTGTCCCCGTCCCTGACCACGCCGATCGGGCCGCCCTTGTAGGCCTCGGGGGAGACATGGCCGACGACGAGGCCATGGGTGCCGCCCGAGA
>JAGWVO010000116.1 GCA_018970845.1 Planctomycetota bacterium | reverse complement strand
TCAAGCTCAAGGTATCCATGGATTCCCAGGATGCGGCGGGCCCGGGCCAGCGCCTCGTGAAACGGCGTGTTCTCCATGAACCGCAAGGAGTTCTGCGAGACGAATGTTGTCACAGGGGCCTGGTTGGGCAGGAACGAGGCCAACTCGGGAAGCAGTTCCTTCCAGCTCTTGTGATGATCCCGGGTCATCCCATGGCCGTGGGCGGCGGGTGAAGCTTGGCTGGTCATGGCGGGCACCAAGACGAAGGAATGTCTTGGAGAATCGTGCCTGAAAAAGATGCCATGAGGCAACTTGGCAAGGTTAAAAACAGGCAATCTTGGCAACCAAGATGAATTCCATGAAAGCTATGAGGCCTTCATGAGAGCGCGGCGGGCAACCTCACCACCATCCGGGCGCCTTTGGGCTGCTTGTTCTCGGCGCGAATCGAGCCACCCAACCCATCCACGATGGCCTTGCAAATCGGAAGCCCCAGGCCCGTGCCCCGCGACGATCGGACCGTGGTGCCGGAAAGGCTGAATCGCTCGAACAACCGCGCCAGCTTGTCCGCCGGAAAACCGGGCCCCGAGTCGGTGATTTCGAGGTTGAACCAGCACGGTTGAGCGGGATTGTCAACCGACGCGCCAAGGGCCACGGAACCTCCCTCGGGGGTGTTCTTGAGGGCGTTGTCCACCAGGTTGCAAAGCACCTGCTTGAGCATTCCCCTGTCGCCGCGCACCTTGCCGGCCGCCAGGGAACCAACCTCCAGGAAAATTCCCCGCTGCTCGGCCACCCCGCGGAACATGTCGGCAACCCGCAGGCACAGGTCGGCCAGATCCGTCGATTGGCCGTGGTCCGAGAGGCCGCCGGCATCGCTTTCAGCCAGCAAAAGCAGGCGGTTCACCAGCGTGGTGAGGGATTCCACCTCCTCGAGGATGTCCACGAGCGTCTCCCGGCGCGATTCCGGCGACGCCGGCGTGTCGAGCGTCAGCTCGATCGATGCCTTGATCGCCGCCAGGGGCGACCGCAATTCATGCGCGGCATTGGCCACAAAATCCCTCTGTCGGGCGGTGTAATGCTGGATGCGGTCCAATAGGCCGTTGATCGTTTTGGCCAGAAGGTCGAGTTCATCGCCCACCTCCCGGAACGGAAGTCGGCCCGACAGCGCCTCGGGACGCAATGTCTCAGCCATGGACAGCATCGAGCCCAACGGCTGGGTCGCCCGGCCCGCCAGCCAATAGCCCAACCCCGGCGCCGCCACCAGGGTCGCCAACCCGACGACGGCAAGCACCAGCCTCATCCGGTAAAGGTCGTCGGCGAGGAAGCGCGTGGATGAGCCCGCCTGCACCCTCACCTGCCGGGTGCTTCGCTGGACGACGCAGGTGGCTCCCAAGTGAATCCGCCCATCGGGGCCGTCCCAGCCCAGCGCCAAGACCTCGGGGGGAACCGGGCCGGCCTCGATCACCGATGGCGCGGCAAGAATCCTGCCATACCACTCCTGCTCGGAATGGCTCTCGGCCTTGCGCGCCAGGGCGGCGCGCACCGTTTCGAGGTCGATCCCCTGCTCCATCAGGAGGATCAGTTCCCGGCAGTCCTCGTCGAGAACCTGGTCGAGCTCGCGCGTCATGAGGTAGCCGACGCCGAGGTAGAAACCAAGGCTCACGGCCAGAAGGATGGCCAAGGCTCCCAAGGTGTTCCAGAACGAAAGCTGGAAACGCAGCGACCGGATGAATCGACTCGCCGCCATCGGCACGGTCAGGCTCCCGAGCGCAGCGAATAGCCGCGGCCGCGCACCGTCTGGATCATGCCGTCGTTGCCTGTCTGGGCGAGCTTGTTGCGCAAGCGGTTGATGTGCACCTCGATGACATTGGTCACGCCGTCCCAGTCGCCCTCCCAGACATGCTCGCAGAGGGCCTTGCGCGTGGTCACCTGCCCGGCGTTGCGCATGAGCAGTTCAAGGATGGTGAACTCGGTGGGGGTGAGGTCGACATGCTTGCCGCTCGCCGTCACCCGGCGGTTGGTCAGGTCGAGGCTGACGGGGCCCGAGGTCAGCACGGGCGACGGGCGGTGGCCGCTGCGGCGGCAGACCGCGTCCACGCGGGCGAACAGTTCCGTGAAGGCGAACGGCTTGACGATGTAGTCGTCGGCGCCGGCGCGCAGGCCGGCCACGCGGTCGTCCACCGATCCCATCGCCGTCAAAACGAGCAGCGGCGTGCGGACTCCCTCGGATCTCAGCTTCCTCAGCACTTCCAGCCCGGACATTTCCGGAAGCATCATGTCGAGGACCACCACGTCGTACAACTGGGTCAGCGCCGCCTCGAGTCCGCGCGTGCCGGTCTTCGCCCAGTCGCACTGGTGTCCCGCCGCGGTGAACCCGCTTTCCACGAGCCTGCCGATGTGGGAGTCGTCCTCCACAAGCAGCACCCGGAGCGGGGCCTCGGCCGGCCGCTCCGCCGATTCGCCTTGCTGTGCCGTGGTCGCCGTCATGGTCAAAGCCCCAGTTCCTTGAGCTGCCTCGCGTCGACGGGCGCGGGGGCCCCCGTCATCAGGTCGCGGGCGCGCTGGTTCTTCGGGAAGGCGATGACATCGCGGATATTGGATGTACCCGAGAGGATCATCGCCCACCGGTCGAGGCCAAGCGCGATGCCGCCATGGGGGGGCGCTCCCATCTTAAGGGCGTCGAGCAAAAATCCAAACTTCTCGCGGGCCTGCTCGGCGGGGAGGCCGAGGACGGCGAACAACCTTTCCTGAACGACAGGATCGTGGATCCGGATGCTGCCCCCGCCGCACTCGTAACCGTTGATGACAAGGTCGTAGGCCCGCGCCTTCACCGACGCCGGATCCGACTCCAGTTTCGCGATGTCCGCCACCCGGGGCGCCGTGAACGGATGATGGTTCGCAACCCACCTTCCCTCCTCGTCATCGCGCATGAACGACGGGAAGTCGACCACCCACAGGGGCTTGAAGTTCCTGGCGTCGGCGGGCACCAGGCCCAGTTGCGCCGCCAGGTGGGTGCGCAGGCCGCCCAACAGTTCCGCGGCCTTGTCGGGCGCGTCGGCCACAAGCAGGAGGAGGTCGCCGGGCTTGGCCCCCAGCCTCCGTCCAAGTTCCTCAAGCATTCCCGCGGCGAAGAACTTCTCGATTCCCCCGGTGTATTTCCCCTCCTCCACCTTCAGCCATGCCAGGCCCTTGCCGCCCGCCCGTGTCACCACTTCGCTGAGCTTGCCCCCCGGCTTCAGCTCCGTGTTCGAGAACCGGCCCGCCGCGCCCGTGGCGTTGATCGCCCTGACGGCATGCCCGGCGGCCGCCGCCTCCTGGAACACCTTGAAGCCCGATCCGCCCGCCCAGTCGGTGACATCCACGATCTCAAGGCCGTAGCGCAGGTCCGGCTTGTCGGAGCCATACCTGAGCATCGCCTCGTCATACGACAGCCGCGGGAACGGCACGGTGATCTCCATCCCCAGGCAGGAGCGGAACACCTCCACCGCCAGGTCCTCGATCAGCTTGAGGATGTCGTCCTGGTCGACGAACGACATCTCGACATCAAGTTGGGTGAACTCGGGCTGGCGGTCGGCGCGCAGGTCCTCGTCACGCAGGCAGCGGGCGATCTGGTAATACCGGTCGATCCCGGAAACCATTAGCAGCTGCTTGTAGAGCTGGGGCGACTGGGGCAGCGCGTACCACGATCCCGGATGCACGCGGCTGGGCACCAGGTAGTCGCGCGCCCCCTCGGGAGTGCTGCGGCCCAAAAGCGGCGTCTCGACCTCCACGAAGCTGCGCCCGTCGAGGAACGACCGGATCGTCTGGTTGAGCCGGTTGCGCATCAGCAGCGCCTTTTGAAGGCTGGGCCGCCTCAGGTCGAGGAAGCGGTACTGCAGGCGAATGTCCTCGCCCGCCAATTCCTCACCGGGGAACTCGGTCACCTCGAACGGAGGGGTGGGGCACTTGTTGAGAACCTCAAGGTGCCTGGCCACCACCTCCACCGCGCCCGTGGCCAATTCGGCGTTTTCCTTGCCCGGCAGCCTGCGGCGCACCTCCCCTTTCACCGAAAGGCACCATTCGCGGCCGGTTCCGTCGGCGATGTCGAACAGCGGGCTTCCCGCGTCCGCCTCGATCACCACCTGCGTCACCCCGTACCTGTCCCTCAGGTCGAGGAACACCTGCTGGTTGTAGGCCCGCCGGGAATTGACCCAACCGTTGAGTGTCACGCTGGTTCCGACATGTTCCGCCCTCAGGGCGCCACAGGTCACGGTACGCTGCCAATCCGCCATGAAAATCTCCCGGAAATCCCCCGCGGCCGCGTCAGGGCCGCCCGCTGGGGGATGAAAAAATGATACAGGAATCAAGCGAAGCCCGCCTCGCCCCGCGTTTCGGCCTAAGAGTAAGACATGGCTGGACAAAAGGCGGAAAAGGTGATCGTGCTGGGTTCGGGCCTCGCCGGGCTCGCCGCCGCGGCATGCCTGAAGGAGAAAGGCCACAGCGTCCTCGTGCTCGACAAGGGCGCCGTTTCCGGGGGGCGCGTCGCCTCGCGGCGCATCGGCCCCGCCCTGTTCGACCACGGCCTGCAGCACTTCCACGCCGAATCACCCGAGTTTTCCTCCGCGCTGGGAACCTGGAACGACGCGGGACTCATCGCGCCATGGGCGGTGCCCGCCAGCGAACCTGGCCCCCACTACCGGGTGCCCGGCGGCATGAGGCAACTCATGCGCCGGCTCGCCGGGGGCCTGCCCGTCCGCCAGTCTTGCCGGGTGCTGGCCGTCTCGTCGGACAGGGAAGGCTGGCGACTCGGCCTTGACGACGGAACCGAGGAAACGGCGGCCGCCCTTGTCATCGCCATACCCGCTCCCCAGGCCGTCGGCCTGTTCGAGGCCGGCGGCGCCCAACTTCCGGGCGAGGCGCGCGACAGCCTCTCAGCGATCAGCTATCACCGCTGCCTGGCCGTGATGGCCCGCCTGGGCGGCCCCTCGGGCATGGCCGACGGCGCGTTGCCCTGCGGGCCCGAGCCCCTGGCCTGGGTGGCCGACAACCACGCCAAGGGCGTGTCGGGCGAACCCGGGGCCCTCACCCTGCTCGCCGGCCCCGAATTCTCAAGGCAGTATTGGGAACTGGGCGACGACCTCGTCGCCTTCAGGCTGTTCGGATGCGTGCAGGCCCGGCTGGGCCAGTCGCTGGGCGAATATCATGTCAAGCGTTGGCGCCTGGCCCGGGTCTCGGCTACCATCCCGGAGCGCCACATCGCCCCCGATCTCTCCCATCCCGTCGTCTTCGCGGGCGAGGGTTTCGGAGGCGACCGCTCGGAAGGCGCCTGGCTCTCGGGACTCTCCGCCGGCCGATGGATGGCCGGCCGCCTGGCGGCCTGACCCCCCTGCCCGGAACCCGCCCCATGCCCGGAGCCTGGACCGACGAACTTCACGCCCTTGCGCTCGTGGGCGCCGGAGGCGCCGCGGGTTCGGCCGCGAGGCACCTGTTCGGCTTTCTCCTCCGCCTGGGAGGGCTTCCCGCCGCCCAGACCCACCTCTCGACCTTGGCGATCAACGCCTCGGGCTCGCTGCTTGCCGGCTGGCTGCTGCGCCAATTCGGCCCGGTCAACTCCGCCATGTTCCTGTTCTGGGGCCTGGGTTTCTGCGGCGGTTTCACCACATTCTCAAGCTACAGCCGGGAGTTTGTCATGCTGCTGCGGGAGGAGCGCCTCGCCGAGGCGGTCGCCTACCTGCTGCTGAGCGTGGGCCTCGGGGTCGGCGGGTTCGTGGCCGGGTGGGCCGTCGCCGGGAAGGGCGCCTAGCCGGCGCCAAGCCTGGCGCGGATCTCCGATGACGAAATATCGAGCCTGAACTCGGACTCGGGAATGGCCCGGAACAGGCCCCTGGCCGATTCCGGAACCTCCGCGTCGCGAAACGGGTGGAACACGCCGTCCTCGGTGGCCCGCCCGGCCACCAGGAACGAGCAGCCCCGCTCCCTCAGGTGCGCCAGGGCGCCGGCGAGGCCGCCCGCACCGGCCGGATAAAACCGCTCCTCCAACACCCGGATGGCGGTGTCGTGCCCCACCACGAAAATGGCGCCCGGCAGCGCCTCGGCCTTGGCCGCGAAGGTGCCCAGGCGTGTCACCACCGCCGGCCCCACCCCGTGGAACTGCCTCAGGCGGCGCAGCAGCTCGGCCGTGGGCATCGGCGGCTTGTCGGCGTTGGCCACGGTGATCTCGTAGGCGGCGCGCCGGCCGGTGAGCCTCTCGGCGGCACGCGCCAGGCCGATGTGCCCGGCGTGCAGGGGGTTGAACGATCCGGAAACCACGAGGTCGGGCGCGGGGTTCGCGCTCGCCCGCCCGTCCACTTCCAGCCGGGCCCAGGCCCGCGCCCCGGAAATCACCTCCGCCAGCAGGCTGGATTCGCCTTGCCCGTCCTCGCCGGCAAGGCCCGGGAAGTCAGGATCGCGCAGAAGGCCCAGCAGGAAGGCGCTCACCGCCCGTTCCTGCCCCTGCCTTCCGGGCGTGCCGCCCAGCTCCAGCGCCCAGGACCGGCAGACAAGGCCGTCGCACCATCCGAAATGGGCCCTGTCGGTGCCGCGCCTGGGCCGGTCGGTCGCCAGCGCCGCGGTGCAGGAGACGCCCACGGCGCCCGCGCCGCCGAGGAAGACTGTCCTGCGCCAGGCGGCCCACGCCATGGCCCGGGCCGCCAGCGGACCGCACCGCGGGACCACCGCCTGGCCGATGAAGCGGTCCAGCGCCTCGGCGCCGTAGGGCACGCTCGCCTCGAGCATCACACGCGAGCAACCGGGAGTGGATTGGAGCGCCGCGATCGCCTGGGTGCCGCCGCCGGCGACCACAAGCGAGAACGGCCGCCCGCCGGCGATCACAGCCGCGGCGTCGGGCGGCGTCATTGGGGGTTGGCGGACAGGGACCGCTCGGCTTCCTCGAGCAGGTGCCAGGCGTCGCGGGCGCAAGGCGCGGCGCGCAGGCCCTCGGTCACCTCGGGGCGCATGAGCAGCCGCCCCAGCCTGGCCAGCACGCGCAGGTGCGACCCGTCGCTGCGGCAGGCCACCATGAAGACAAGGTCGGTCGGCGCGTTGTCGGGCGCTCCCAGGCTCAACGGTTCGGCCAGGCGCGCCAGCGACACCACCGACTCCCCCAGAGCGTCGGGCAGCCTGCGGGCCGGGTGCGGGATCGCCACGCCACCCGACTGCGCCGTGCTCGACCGCTGCTCGCGTTCCCGGAGGCTGGCGAGCAGGGCCTGCGGGTCCCACACCTGCCACGACCTTTCGGCGATCTTCACCATCTCCTGCAGCAGCGACGACCGGGTTCGCGCCTGCAGTCCGAGCTCGATGCTGTCCTGGGCCAGAAGCTGGCAAACCACCGGCCCGCCCTCGGGTTCGGTCGATGAGTCGAACCGGCTCAGTTCCTCGTCGGAGTAGCCGGGCAGCCTCTTCTCGAGCCAAAGGTTGATTTCAGCGGCGGCGAAGGTCCACTCCCCTCCCACGCGGCGGGCCGGAAGGTGGCCGCGGGAGGCCATCTTCTCCACATCGCGGGCGTCCTGGCGGAGCATGTCCGCCAGTTGCCTGACCGTCAGGGTGGACTCGTTCATGGAAAAGAGAGTCTCCGATCCGTCAAATCGGCGTCAAGGCCGGGAGGCGCTCTCCCGGCCATCAGGTCTCCCGGGAGGTTCAGGCCTTGCCGGTTTCTCCGCCGGGGCCGGCGATGCCGGGCAGCGTGAACCCCCGCCCGTCCTTGAGGAGCTGGATGTTCGCCTCCGTCTGCTGGCCCAGGCCCCACAGCCGGATGAAGCCCTTGGCCGCCTCGTGGTCGAACTGGTCGCCGGTCTCGTAGGTCGCCAGCTTCTTGCTGTAGAGGCTGTTGTCGCTCTTGCGGCCGGCGACGGTCGCCTGGCCCTTGAACAGCTTCATCCGCACCTGCCCCGACACGAACCGCTGGCTCGAGGCCACGAACGCCGCCAGGTCCTGGTGGAATCCGCTGAACCACAAGCCATTGTAGACCAAGTCGGCGTATTCCTGCGCCACGATCGTCTTGAACCGCTGCGCCTGCTTGGTCAGGCACAGCGACTCGAGCTCGCGGTGGGCCATGTGCAGGATCACGGCGGCGGGAGCCTCGTACAGCTCGCGCGACTTGATTCCCACGAGCCGGTTCTCGACATGGTCGATCCGGCCCACGCCGTGCTTGCCGCCGACGGCGTTGAGGGCCTCGATGAGCGGCACGCCGTCCATCGCCTTGCCGTCGAGGCCCACAGGCCGGCCCGCGTCGAACTCGATGGTGACATACGCGGGGGAGTCGGGGGCGCGCTCGGGGCTCGTGGTCCAGCCGAAGGCCTCCTCGGGGGGCTCGGTCCACGGATCCTCGAGCACTCCGGCCTCGCACGACCGGCCGAACAGGTTCATGTCGAGGCTGTAGGGGCTCTTCACCGTCGCCTCGACGGGGATGTTGTGCTTGGCGGCGTATTCGAGGGACTGGTCGCGCGACATCTTCCACTCGCGCACCGGGGCGATGATCTTCAGGTCGGGCGCCAGCGTCTGGAAGGTGACATCGAAGCGCACCTGGTCGTTGCCCTTGCCGGTGCAGCCGTGGGCCACCGCCGTGGCGTTGTGGGCGCGCGCGGCGTCCACCATGAGCTTGGCGATGAGCGGGCGGCCCAGCGCCGTGGCGAGCGGATATTTCCCCTCGTAAAGCGCCCCGGCGGCCAGCGCCGGGAACACGAAGCAGTCGACGAACAGGTTGCGGGCGTCCTGGGTGACGGCGTCCACCGCGCCGGTCTTGAGCGCCTTCTGCTTGATCTTCTCCATGTCCCCGGTGCAGCCGAGGTCCACGGTGAAGGTCACCACGTCCATGTTGTACTTTTCCTGGATCCACGGGACCATGACGGAGGTGTCAAGACCGCCGGAGTATGCCAGAACCACCTTGCCACGACGCGTCTCTGCCATGTGCTTGCCGCCCGCCTCCAGAAAAGGGTGAAAAGGTCAGTTTAAATGGGACAGCACGATTGCGCCATGGCCAAGTTGCGTCTCGCCGCCCCCGTTTGGGCGGAAGTGGCGGCCCGGGCCCTGGCCGAGGCGCCGCTGGAATGCTGCGGCCTGCTCGCCGGCACGCGCGCGGGCGGGGTGCTCGAGGCCGTCGCCGCCTTGCCCCTGGTGAACCAGCTCGCCAGCCCCACCCGCTTCATCTCGGAACCGGCCGGCCTGTTCAAGGCGCTCAGGCGGGCGCGCGAGATGGGGCTCGAGGTGCTGGCGGTCTACCACTCGCATCCCGTGGGCCCGCCCGCGCCCAGCGCCACCGACCTCGAGTGGCGGTGGGCGCCGGGGGTGGCCGACCTCATCGTGGCGGTGGGGGGCGGAACGCCCCTGGCCCGCGCCTGGGACCTGCACTCCGCACCGCCGAGGGAACTGGCGCTCGAGGTGGACGGGCCCGGCTGACCCCCGGCCAATGCCGGGGCCCCGGATGGCTCGCGACATCCGGGGCCCCCAGGTTTTCCTGGCATCCTGCCAAGAAAATCACATATCCCGCTTCTCTTCAACCCGCGTGCGGATCCTTTCCGCCAGCAGCGCCACGTCGAACGGCTTCTTGAACGACTCGTTGAAGCCGTACTGGACGAGTCCTTCCTGGTCGGCCTCGTCCTCGCTCGCCAGCGCCACGATCAGCGTCTGCTCGTAGGCGGGGTTGCGGCGGAGGTTGCGGGCGATCTGCAGGCCCTCGCTCCGGCCCAGCGCCAGGTCGATGATGATGCTGTCGGGATGGAAGCTCTCGGCGAGGATGCCGGCCTCGAAGCCGCTGTTGGCGACCTCGTAGCGGAACTCCTCGGAGA
>JAGWVO010000693.1 GCA_018970845.1 Planctomycetota bacterium | reverse complement strand
AGGCCCACGCGGGTGCCGTCGGTGTCCTGGAACCACTCGAACCGGGCGCCAGCCTTCCATTTGTCGGATACCGAATAGTACAGGTATTGGTCGATGCCGGTCCACAGCGCCGTGCCTCCACCGGGGGCGCCATCGGCCTGAGTGCCCAGCCATTGATGGAAAACATATTCCAACCGGTTCGTGGGCCTGGCCTCCACGATGAGGCTGTAGCGCGTGCGGTTGGCATTGGTGTCGGCCACCGCTGGAAGGTTCGCCACATTCGAGAACTGGTCGCCGGTGATGATGGCGAACGACCCGGCCAAGGAGTTTTTGTCGTTTTGGGCGCGCACCTTGCCCAAAAAGTTCACCGCGTTGGTGGTTCCGTCGATCGTGTTCCAGCCGTTGACAAGCCCGGCGTCCACCTGGAGGTTCTTCCCCGGCTTCCACGAGGCCAAACCGCCCCATTCGGTGAACGGCCCCGCGAACTGGTAGCTGTACGCCTTGGAGTAGAAGAAGTTGCCCACCGATGGCACGCCCTCGTAGCCGACGATGGTGTAGAAATGGCCCAGCTTCACCGAGAAGTCGTTGGTGCCGAATTCGCCGTAGAGTTGCGGGATCGCCAGTCCATAGTATTCTCCGCTGTTCCAGCCGCCGCTGCCGCTGGTTTGAATCTCCCATCCTTGGGACATGGCCAGGATGTAATCCTCGCCATAGAGCAGATCGACCCGGCCGCCGAAACCAAAGCTGCCGTCGGTGGGCAGCAGGAACTCGCCTATGAGGTAGGCCTGGTTGAACATCGCCTCGTTGGCGCGATCGACGGCGTTGTAGGGGCCGTTGAACTTGCTGGCCGGGTTGCCTGTGTTGCCCATCAGGCCGCCGTCGAGCCAGCCGCGCACATGGAACCTGTCACCCTGGGGAAACAGGAACCATCCCTGCCCCTTGGGGATGATGCCCGACATGACCTCGTCGTTGAGCACCGGGTCGCCGGCTTCAAATCCGCCGGGGCTTTCCCTCGGTGCCACCGGTGCCTCGGGCGGTTGGCCCATGGCTTCGCCGGTTGCAAGAACACAAAGAAGCGACAGTGACGAAAGGTGGAGAAACCCGAGGTCGGCTCTCATGGAATGTCCTTCCCGGCATGCTGGGCCATCCATGGCCTTGCATCCACTGTTTCGGCGGATTCAAGCCTTGCCTTGGGAAGGCGCGCCCCTGTAAGCGCAGATGCGGCCAGTTGCCACGCTGCCAAGTGTTAAGGTTTGCCCGACCGTCAAGGTTTAACAATCGGATGGGTTTCTTTCCGAGGGGCGCTTGAACCAATTCTCAGCGTGAAAGCGGGTTTTCGATGATTCGCAGCGTCCCGGCGTCCGCATCCAACTCCACGAGGCCCCCATGGGGCAGGGTGGCGTTTGCGGGCGCGTGCCCGGACGGAAACCCCATCACCACCGGCACCTTCAGTCGCCCGAAGTATTCGCGCAGGATGGCTTCGATCTTGGCCGGTTCGTCGGCTTCCTTCGTCGTGAAACTGCCGAGCACCACGCCTGAAATCCGGTCGAGAACACCGGAGAGTCGCAGTTGCG
>JAGWVO010000115.1 GCA_018970845.1 Planctomycetota bacterium | reverse complement strand
GTCCGGGGCTCCGACCTTCCATCGATGGTCAGGCAGATTGTCAGGCTGGGAATCCAGACGCTGCCCGAAGGGGCCTTGCACGACCGCCTGGTGGGCGACATCGAGCGGGAACTCATCGAGCAGGTGATGGGCGATTGCGAGCAAGTGCAGGTGAAGGCGGCCCAGCGCCTCGGCATCAACCGCAACACCCTGCACAAGAAACTGGCTGATTATGAAGGGGCCGAAGACCGAAAAGACCCGCCCCAGTCCAAGTGACCCGGGACGGTCGCGGTTCGGCTCGTAATATGGAACAATCACTTGAACTGTTTCCCGGGCGTCGCGGCCTTTCGAACGGTGAAGTCGCGATTATCCGGAGGGGGAAAGACCGATGGCTTTTGATTGCGTGACCTTTGGCGAGTCGATGATCCGTCTGGCTCCTCCGGGGCACCGCAGGCTCGAGCAGGCCCGTTCGCTGGATGTGCAGGTGGGTGGCGCGGAACTCAACACCGCCGTCGGTCTCGCCCGTCTTGGCCGCAAGACTTCCTGGGTTTCCAGGCTCACGGACAACCCGCTGGGCAGGCTGGTGGCCAACCATGCCAGGGAGGCAGGCGTCGACACCTCCCATGTGCTGTTCACCCCCGAAGACCGCGTGGGACTCTACTTTCTTGAATTCGGCGCGGCACCCCGCGCCAGCGGCGTGCTGTACGACCGCAAGAATTCCGCCATCGCCGCCATCAAGCCGGGCATGGTGGATTGGCAAGCGGTTTTCGCGGGTTGCCGCTGGTTCCATGTCACCGGCATCCTGCCGGCGCTTTCCGGGTCGGCCGCCGAGGCCACGCTCGAGGCTTGCCGGGCCGCGCGCAAGGCGGGCCTGAGGGTCTCCATGGACCTGAACTACCGGAACAAGCTCTGGAGTCCCTCCGAGGCGGGCGCCTGCATGGGCCTGCTGATGGAGTTCTGCGATGTCCTCATCACCACCGAGGAGGACATCGAGAAGGTTTTCGGGATCAAGGCGGACACCTACGAGGCGGCCGCGGCAAGGGTGAACGAGCGTTTCGGAACCCCCATCATCGCCATCACGCTGCGGGAAAACCCGCTGGTTTGGCTCAATGACTGGACCGCGATCCTGTGGCGCAAGGAGGGCGTCCTGCGCACCCGGTCGTACAAGGTTGAAATTGTCGACCGCCTGGGCGCCGGCGACAGTTTCGCCGCCGGACTGATCCACGGCCTTCTCGACAACGACCCGCAGAAGGGCCTCGACTGGGGAGTGGCGATGAGCGCCATCAAGCATTCGATACCCGGCGATTTCGCCTGGGTGACCGCCGCCGAGGTGGAATCCACGGTGAAGGGGGGCGGCCTTCGCATCAGCCGGTAGCCATTCCGCACTTTCCAAGGCGTTGCGGGTATCTATCCTGATGACATGAGTCAATCCTTGCCCGGCGGCCCCGGCCTCGACTACAAGGCCGCCGGCCTCGATCTCGACCTGTACGACAAAACCCTCGCGGGCATGGCCCGCTGGGTTCGCCGAACCCATACACCCCGGGTGATGGATGGGTTTGGGGGATTCGCCAGCCTGTTCAGCCTCGACTTCAACTCCCGCCTGTTCAACCGCAATTACAAGCATCCTGTCCTGGTATCGGGGTGTGATGGCGTCGGGACCAAGCTCAAGGTCGCCGCCATGATGAACCGCCACGACACGGTGGGCATCGACCTTGTGGCCATGTCGGTGAACGATTGCCTGTGCGCCGGCGCCGAGCCGTTGTTTTTCCTCGATTACATCGCCATTCCCAAGGACGACCCGGCCCTGGTCGAGTCGCTGGTGAAGGGGGTGAGCGAGGGGTGCGTCCAAGCCGGATGCGCCCTGGTTGGTGGCGAGACGGCCATCCTCCCCGATGTTTACAAGCCGGGTGACTACGACCTTGCCGGTTTCTGCCTGGCCGTCGCCGACCGCGACCGATTGGTGACGGGGAAGAAAATCCGCCCCGGTGACGCCGTGATCGGATTGGCCAGTTCGGGCCTGCATAGCAATGGCTACTCGCTGGCCCGCAAGATCGTTTTCGAGCGGGCCGGCCTCAAGCCCGAAACCCATGTGGAGGAACTGGGCCGCACGGTAGGCGACGCCCTCCTCGAACCGACCCGAATCTATGCACGCGTGGTGGTCGAACTCATGCGCCACTACCCCGTCAAGAAGCGAACGGTCAGGGGCCTGGCGCACATCACGGGCGAGGGGCTTGAGGGAAATGTGCCGCGGATCCTTCCCCAGGGGTGCCGGGTGAGGCTCTGGCCCGGTTCGTGGGAGGTTCCCCCGATCTTCGGTTGGCTGAGGAATCTCGGCGGAGTTTCCGAGGCGGAAATGTTCCGTGTCTTCAACATGGGCATCGGCTTCGTCATCGTTTGCAGCCATCATTTCGCCGACAGCATCATCCACCAGGTGGAACGGCAGGGCGAGAAGGCCTGGCGCATCGGCGAGGTGATACCGGGCGAACCCGGCCTTGAGTTCGCCCCGCGGTCCCGTCCGGAGTTCTGACAGGGTTTCGGCCCCGCCATGCATGGAGGGAATCGGTTCATGCAGACCAATCCTTCGGATCGCGCCGCCGAGTTCACCCTGCGCGCCATCATCACCGGCACGGCCCTCGGCCTGGTTTTCGGCGCCAGTTCGCTCTACCTGGTCCTCAAGGTCGGCCTCACCGTCTCCGCCAGCATCCCGGTGGCCGTGCTTGCCATCACCCTTTTCCGCCTTCTCGAGTCGGCCCGACTGACCCGCCGCACCGGCGTGCTCGAGAACAACATCATCCAGACCGCGGGCAGCGCCGGCGAGTCGATCGCCTTCGGCGTGGGCGTCACCATGCCCGGCCTCATGCTCATCGGTTTCGACCTGGACCTGCCGCGGGTGATGGTTGTTTCGCTTTTGGGAGGCGTGTTGGGCATCCTCATGATGATCCCGCTGCGGAAGCTGTTCATTGAAAAGATGCACGGCTCGGCCGGCCAGCCCGGCACCCTGCTGTATCCGGAGGGAACGGCCTGCGCCAAGGTCCTCGAGTCGGGAGAGAAGGGCGGTGCCCAGGGAGGCGCGGTTTTCCTCGGCTTCACGGTGGCCATCGTCCATAAGTTCGCCACCGAGGCGATGGGACTGCTCAAGGCCGGGGCTGAATTGCCGCTGCACCAATTCTCGCGCGTGGCCCGCGTCTCCGGCGACCTCGCCACCGAGTTGCTCGGCGTCGGCTACATCATCGGCCTGCGCGTCAGCGCCCTCATGCTGGCCGGTTCGGTGCTGGGCGGCCTGGTGATCGTTCCGGCGGTGGCGTTTTTCGGCGATGGCCGGCCGGATGTTCTGGCTCCGGCGTCCAAGCCCATCGGCATCCTTCAGGCTGGTGACATCGAAAAAACCTACCTGAGGTTCCTGGGGGCCGGATGCGTGGCCGCCGCGGGCGTCTTCAGCATGATCAAGACCCTGCCGCTGATCATCGGCGCCGCGTTGTCCACCTTGGGTGGCAACCGCGGGGCGCGATCGGGCGAACGGGAAGGATCCGCCCGCCGCGACCTCCCTCCCGCTTTCGTCTGGGGCGGGTTGCTGGCCCTTCTGGCCGCGTTGACGGCGTTTCTCGCACCCGATGTGGGCGTTTGGTCGGCCCTTGTCGGGGCCCTTTTGGTCCTTGTCTTCGGGTTCCTGTTCGTGACCGTCTCATCTCGCCTCACGGGGGAGATCGGGTCCTCGAGCAACCCCATTTCCGGCATGACAATCGCCACGCTCCTGCTCACCTGTCTCATTTTCCTGGGCCTGGGCATGGTCGGTCCGCGCGATGCCCTCTTGGCGCTTTCGATCGGCGGCATCGTCTGCATCGCGGCGAGCAATGGCGGAACCACCTCGCAGGATCTCAAGACGGGCTTTTTGGTCGGCGGGACGCCTTGGCTGCAGCAGGTGGCCATCATCATCGGCGCGCTCACCTCGGCCTTGGTCATCGGCGGAACCCTCCTTTTGTTCAATAGCGCCGGTGTCGTTCACAGCACCCGCAACCTGCCCGAGGCCGACTTGGGCGCCTACGCGGCCGAGATGACCTCGACCGAAACCCATGAGGGCAAGTCGTACAAGGTTTGGCGGCCCGGTCCCGAGGCCGTCAAGGCCGTCGCGGGCCTCAAGCGCGCGCGGTACCTGGTCGATGACGGTTTCCGGGCCCGGTTTCTGGTTGATCCCTCGATCACCGGGGAGTTTGATTCCCGCGACAATTGGGTCGCCGACGGCACGCCCGTTCCTGGCTTGGCGGCCTTGGCGTCCTCGCTGCCTTCCACCGCCCAGGTGAACGGACTCAGCTACCGCGTGGTGAGGGCCCTCGACCCGGAGCAAGCCGCCAAGACAACGGCTGCCGACCCGGCCGGACTCACCGCGAAACTGAATGCATTGTTGTCCAAGGTTCCCCCCGGTGAATACCTCGTTGACCCTTCGACCGGCGGCCTTGCCTTCAGGAACGAACCCCAACCGGTGAAGATGAAGTTCCCCGCACCCAAGACGCAGGTGATGGGAATCATCATCAACGGCCTGCTCAATCGCGACCTGAATTGGACGCTCATCATCCTCGGCGCCATGGTGAGCGTGGCCTTGGAACTGTGCGGCGTGTCATCGCTTGCGTTCGCGGTCGGCGTATATGTTCCTATGGCCGCCACCACTCCCATCTTCGTGGGCGGCTTGGCGCGCTGGGCGGCCGACTGGTTGAGCCGCCGCGATTCGGCCGCCAGCGACGAGGCCGAGGAGATCGCGAAATCGGAATCGGCGCCTGGCGTGCTGCTGGCCTCCGGATACATCGCCGGGGGCAGCCTGGGGGGTGTTTTGATCGCCTTCCTTGAGTTCGCCCCGCCCCTTAAGAAATCACTCGAATGGGGCTCCCTTGTCGAGCCTTTGGGACCTTGGCTTGAGGTGTTCTCGCTGGCGCTGTTTGCCGTGCTGATGGCGGCTCTCGTTCTGGTGAACCGCAAGGCCCCGGAAAGATCCTGACCTGTTTCGCTGGAGGAACCGAGATGAACTGGATTACCTGGATGCGTGGAGTGCTTTTGGCCATGGCGGCGACGACCATTTCCGTCCCGGCCCTTCTGGGCGACGAGGGCATGTGGCTTTTCAACAACCCGCCGCTGGCGAGGCTTGCCGAGCGGCATGGCTTCAAGCCCGACGCGGCTTGGCTGGAGCATGTCCAGAAAAGCAGCGTGAGGTTCAATTCCGGCGGTTCCGGTTCCTTCGTCTCCGCCGACGGGCTGGTCATGACCAACCACCATGTCGCCTCCGACGCCCTGCAGAAGATGGGCACCAAGGACCGCAATTATTACCGCGACGGTTTTTACGCGAAGACCCGCGCCGAGGAAAGCAAGTGCGAGGCGATGGAACTCAATGTGCTTGAAAGCATCGAGGATGTCACCGCCCGCGTGAACGGCGCCGTGAAGGATGGCCTTTCCGCCGATGAGGCGTTCAAGGCCCGCAGGGCCGCCATCAACGGCATTGAGAACGAGGAGAACAAGAAGACCGGCCTTCGCTGCAATGTCGTCACGCTCTACCAGGGTGGCGCGTATCATCTTTACCGCTTCAAGCGTTACACCGATGTGAGGCTTGTCTTCGCGCCCGAGCAGCAGATCGCCTTTTACGGAGGCGATCCCGACAACTTCGAGTACCCCCGCTTCGACCTGGATGTCGCTTTCTTCCGCGTTTACGAGGATGGCAAGCCAGCCAAGGTCAAGCACCATCTTTCATGGAGCAAGAATGGCTGCGCCGACGGGGAACTGGTGTTTGTTTCCGGCCACCCCGGCCGCACCAACCGCCTCGCCACCATGGCCGAGCTCGCCTACACCCGCGACATCGGCTTCCCGTTCCTGATGCAGCGACTCTATCGGCTCGAGGTGCTGTTGGCGGCTTTCAGCGCCCGCAGCGAGGAAAACGCCCGCCAGGCCAAGGAAATGCTTTTCAGCATCCAGAACAGCCGGAAGGCGCGCGTTGGCGGTCTGGGCGGCCTGCTCGACCCCGAACTCATGGCCCGCAAGGCGGCGGAGGAAAAACGCCTTCGCGATGCCGCCGCCGCCGACCCCAAGCTCAAGGAGGCTGTCGGCGCCTGGGACAAGGTCGAGAAGGCCCACAAGGTGCGCGCCGAAATCATCCGCCGCTACACCTTGCTCGAGGGCGGCTCGGCGTTCCTCTCCGACCTGTTCGGCGTCGCCCGCACGCTGGTGCGCGCCGCCGAGGAAAAGTCCAAGCCCCAGGCGGAGCGGTTGCGCGAGTTCATCGATTCGAACAAGGAACCCCTCGAGCTTGAGCTGTTTTCCGAGGAGCCGATTTACGACGGGTTCGAGATCGTCAAGCTTGCCGACAGCCTCACATTCCTGGCCGGTGAACTGGGCCTTTCCGATCCCCTCGTTGCCAAGGTGCTGGCGGGCAAGTCGCCCCAGGCCCGCGCCGTGGAACTTGTCGGCGGCTCCAAGCTCAAGTCCGTCGCCGAGCGAAAGAAGCTTTACGAAGGCGGCAAGTCGGCGATCGACGCCAGCGCCGATCCCATGATCCTCCTGGCCAAGCTCGTGGATCCCGAATCCCGCGAATTGCGTCGCCGCATGGAAACCGAGGTGGAGGAGGTCAAGCGGCAGGCCTACAACCAGATCGCCAAGGTGAAATTCGCCCTCGACGGCACCTCCACCTATCCCGACGCCACCTTCACCTTGCGGCTCAGCTACGGTGTCGTGAAGGGGTACGAGGAGAACGGCGCCAAGGTGCCCCCCTTCACCACTTACGACGGCTTGTTCAAGCGCTCCGCCGAACAAAAGAACAAGCCCCCCTTCGACCTGCCTCCGTTGTGGGAAAAGAAGAAGGCGGCGCTCGAACTCGCCACGCCCTACAACTTTGTCTGCACCGCCGACATCATCGGTGGAAACTCCGGCAGTCCCGTCATCAACAAGAAGGGCGAGGTGGTCGGCTTGATCTTCGACGGAAACATCCAGTCGCTTGTCCTTGATTTCGCCTTCAGCGAGGAGCAGGCCCGCGCTGTTTCGGTCTGCTCCCAGGCGATTGTCGAGGCGTTGAACAAGGTGTACGGAGCCAGCGACCTGGCCGCCGAACTCACCGCCGCCAAGTAACCCTGCGCCTCACGGGCGGATCCAGAGGATCCGCCTGTCATCAAGGCCAGCCATGATAGTTGCGCCGGTTTCGTTCATCGCGATCGCGGTGATGGCGACGGGTAACTCGATGCTGGCCCTGGTTACGCCCCGTTTGTCCGTCACCTTGAGTTTCGATCCGCCTTCCACAATGGCTAGATTGGTTGCCATGTGGTCGCACGCCACGAGGCGGGCGCCCGTCGTTTCGGGAACATCCCTGTGTGGGGCGCCCAAGGGGCCGAAGTGGGCAACGCATTCACCCATGCGGGGCACGAACCAATCTCCTGTTCCCTCCGCCATGGACAGTGGTCCAAGGTGGTGCGGCAATCCCTCCTTCCACCGGAGCGATCCGTTGGCATCGGCCGCGCCGGCCATGCCGGCGGAACCCGCGAAGGCCAGCCAGGGATGCCTGTTCGCGAAGGCCATCGATGTTGCCGCGCAGGGCGCGGCCAACCTGCCAGTCTCAAGTCCCTGGCTGTTCATGAACAGGATGGTGCCATCCATAAGACCCACGGCGATGTTGCGGCCTCGATGGTCGATGGCCACCGAGCAAGGCTGGCCGCCGACGCGCAGGCTGGAGCGCGTGGCCAGGTCTTCTCCCAGAAGCAGCACCGTTCCGTCTTGGCAGGCCACGGCGACGCATTGGCCATTCGCGCTGATGCAGGCCGCCGCGAGGCCTGGGTGGATGGCGGAGGCGACCTGTCCATGGTCGGGTCCGTGCAGCGCGAGGCCTCCGCGCTTGTCCCATGACAGGAGGCCGCCCTTTTCATGGGCAAGGGAAAGGCCGACGGGCGCCCGCCTCACCGACTTGCCAACCTCGATTTTCAACGGTTCGGGCCTCCAAGCCCGGGAGGAACTCGCCTGAGTCGCTAACATACCATTTCGATCGTGACACCGGAGTGGGCGGGCATGGACCTGGTTGCGGAAGGCGATTGGCGAAGACGGACCTGGGACGAGGCCCGCACCGTGGTTGTGAAGGTGGGCACGCAGGTGTTGGCCGACGAGTCAGGAAGCTTGTCGAGGCCCCGCATGGCGGCCCTTGCCGGGCAGGTTGACCGGCTGAGAAAGCCGGGGCGCAGGGTCGTGCTGGTGAGTTCGGGCGCCATCGGCGCCGGCATGGGACGCCTCGGACTGGCGACACGCCCGACAGAGTTGCGAAACCTGCAGGCGTGTGCCGCGGTGGGACAACCGTTCCTGATGACGGCCTGGGAGGAAGCGTTCTTCCCCTTTGGCTGCCATGTCGCCCAGATCCTGCTGACCGCGGCGGATTTCGACCATCGCGTCCGCTACCTGAACATGCGCAACACGCTGTCGAGCCTTTTCGAGATGGGATGCGTGCCCATCATCAATGAAAACGACACCGTTTCCGCCGCGGAGATCCGCTTCGGTGACAACGACACGCTCGCCGCGATGGTCGCGGCTTTGGTTCAGGCCGATGCCCTGGTCCTTTTGAGCGGCGTCAATGGACTGTTCACCGCCGACCCCAGGCATGATCCCGCCGCCCAAAGGGTGCCGCTGGTCCGACGCGTCGACGAGGTCCGGGAGTTGGCGCAGGCCACGCGCAGCAGGTTGGGCACCGGCGGGATGCGGAGCAAGCTGAAGGCCACCCGCTTGGCCGCGGCATCGGGAACGGCCGTGTTCCTCGCCGATGGCGGGCAGGAATCCGTGATCGACAAGCTGGCGACGGGCGAGGACATAGGAACCCTTTTCCTGCCCGAACAGGAACAGCGGATGCCAGCCTGGAAACGCTGGCTTGGATTCACGGCCCAGCCATCCGGCGATGTCGTGCTTGATGTCGGAGCCTGCGAGGCGGTGCGCCGCAGGGGCTGCAGCCTTTTGCCCATCGGGGTGACGGCCGTCAAGGGTGAGTTTGGCAAGGGAGCCGTCGTCAGGCTCGTTGATCCCGCCGGAGAGGAAATCGGCAGGGGCCTGACGGAATACCCCTCGGTGGAGATCGAGAAGTTGCGGGGCATGCGCACCGAACAGATCAGGCGGTTGTCAGGTCCGCTGGCCTCGGAGGAAATCGTCCACCGCGACAACCTTGTGGTTACCAAGGCCGACTGAGCCAGCCTTGAATTGGGGGCTTGGGCGCGGCGTGTCGGACGCTCAGGAGCCTGATTTTTCCAGGGATGAAAGCTCCTTGCGGGCCTTCTCGACCTGCTCGGACATTCCCTCGATCTCCTCCATGGCCCGCTTGACCTTGGCGGTGAGCTTGCGTTCCTCGCCCTGGTCGCCGTTGATCCGTGCGCTTTTGAGGTCGAGCTTCATTTCCTTGAGGCGGGCCCTGGCGGCTTCAAGTTCGTCCTCCAGTTTCTTGAGTTCCTTTCGGGCCTGCTCAGCCAGTTCAGCCGGGCTGGCCCGCTTGACCGCCGTGGCCGAGACCTTGAATTTGCCGGCGATGAAGTCCGGAACAAGCTGCGCCACGAGTTCACCGGGAAGGGCATAGGACTCCACTCTTCCGGCGCGGGCGATATTAAGCCCCACCACACGGCCCGCCAGGTCAACCAAGGGGCCACCGCACTCCTCGGGTCGGATCGCCGAGTCGTGCTGGAGGATTTTCTCGAACGGTCCCTTGAAGTGACTCAAGGATCCGCCCATGGCGTTCTGGATTTCGCCGCGGGCGTTGGCCCCCATCGCGGGGCGTTTGCCGAGGGTGACTTCAATAACCGTTTCCTTGCCATCCCGGAGATATTTCAGCTTGACGATATCCCC
>JAGWVO010000692.1 GCA_018970845.1 Planctomycetota bacterium | reverse complement strand
CATTCTCGTTCGAGCACCGGGGCGATCTCGGGGGGGATCACCGTCAGGCCGTTGCGGTCGCCATGGAGCAGGTCGCCCGGACGGATGACAAGCCCGCAAACGCGCACGGGAATGCCCAACTGCGGAAAGTGACAGTAACCGTGTGCTCCCTGTGTTCCCGTGACAAAGCAAGGAAAGCGCAGGGGTTCCACCATCTGGATGTCGCGGCCGGTGCCGGATGTCACCAGGCCAACCGCTCCGAAGCGTTGGTAGGTCGTGCAGAGGATTTCCCCGAAGGTGGCGGCTGCTGGTGGATCGTCGAGGTCCTGGAACACCACCACGGCCGGGCCTGGCAAGCCGGCGAAGGTTTCCAACTGTTCCTCGATGCCGCCGTAGGCCGCTCCGTCGGGGGGCGGCATGGCGGAGCGGAATGTCGCGGTGGTGGCGTACCCAACCATGGAAGGCAACTCGGGAAAACAGGCCTGAAGCCTTGAGTCGGCATAGCCGGAGGCCTTCGACCTGAGCCCCGCCAACTCGATCACATTGCAGACCGTGGGCGTGTCGAACCGGGCCAACCCCTTGAGATCAATCATGGCCATCGTCCTTTCGTGATTTGTCTTGTCCGCGGACCGGACTCGCCCAACAATAACAACATGAGGGGTTTCCTGCTTGTTTACTTGCTGTTTTCAATCGGCTGGCTCGTGCTTGCCGTGGCGCTGCTGACGGGACTGGTCGATCCGGGCCTGCCTGGCGCCAGTTTTGAGTGGGACGGCCAGATGATCTCGGCCGGCTGGCTCGCCCTGATGCTTGGCTTGTACAACCTCGCCCGGTGGTACAGTCGCTGGAGTTTCTCGGAAATGCGCCGGCAGGAATCCGGATCCAACCGTTGAGGTGCGCCATGCAGCGATTCCGTCTGGCCATGTTGGCGATATTGATGGCCGGCCTGGCCGGTGTTTCCCAGGGACAGGACGCCAAGAAGAAAAACGCCAAGGTGGCGCCAACCGTCGAGGGAAAGTCGCTGGGCAACGGAGTGTTCACGGGTGTCGTGAAGGATCCGCCCGATGGAAACCGGGTGGTGATTCGTCAGATTCCGTCTGTCAAGGCGCCGCAACCGATGCCGATGCCCAAGGGAAAAGTCAAAGGCGCGGCAGCGGCCCAGGGAAAAGCTGACCCGACGGAGTACGCCTTCACGGTGGCGGCCGGGGCGCCGGTGGTTTTTCGGGTGCTGCCCGAGGCTTTCGATGAGAAGGGTGACATCATCAAGCCAACGGCCGAACAGTTGCAGAAACTGCGTTCCGGCGGTTTGCCGGGAAAGTTGGAGCAGGTGCGAACCGGCATGGTTTTGCGCCTGTCCCAGTCCGGCGACAAGGTGAACCGGGTTGAGGTGATTTCCGAAGTGGACCAGCCTCTATCGAAGCAGGCGAAAACCCCGGCAACTCCCAAGAAAAAGTAGCCTTCCGGGTTGCCGGGGCAGGTATTGCAAGATATTTTGATTGTTCACAGCGGGGCGTGGCGCAGCCTGGTAGCGCGCTTGGTTCGGGACCAAGAGGTCGCAGGTTCGAATCCTGTCGCCCCGACT
>JAGWVO010000691.1 GCA_018970845.1 Planctomycetota bacterium | reverse complement strand
CCGGTACCGGGATGGACCTGCCCCGCATGGAGGCGGTCGCATCTGTCCAGGACATCGCGGGGGGCTTGGGCGCCGCCACAGCTTTCCTTGCGGCCGTCATGGCTGTCGGACAGTGGGATCTTAAAAGAGTTCTGGCTTACTCCACGCTGAGCCAACTTGGCTACATGTTCATGGCTCTTGGCGTCAGCGGGGATGTTCGTGGTGAGCACACTCCCCTAGAAGTGTCCTCTATGGCCGCTTTCGCGGCTATTTTTCATCTTCTCACCCATGCATTTTTCAAGGCGTTGCTGTTCCTCTCATCGGGGAGTGTCATGCATGCGATGGGGCATGTGATTGACATGAGAAAATTCAGCGGATTGGCAAAAATCCTGCCTATCACCAATGCCTGTTTTCTCATCGGAGCCTTGGCATTGGCCGGGGTTCCCCCCCTTTCCGGCTTCTTCAGCAAAGACGAGATCCTTATCGTCCTTCATGAGGGAGGCCACTCTGGCACTCCGCGTTCCACTTATTTTCTGATTCTTTTCTGGATCGCCTTGGTCACGGCTTTCCTCACGGCCTACTACACATTCAGGGCCTATTTCCTCACTTTTCAAGGACAATTGAAGCTTCCCCGTGAGGCCGGCGACCATGCGCATGAATCGCCTCCCGTCATGACGGTGCCGCTGGTCGTCTTGGCGGCCTGTGCCATATTTGTCGGATTGATTCTGGGACCCACGGGTTCTCTGCACCATTTCCTTGAAGGCACGGCTAACTGGAAACTTCATGAATCAAGCTTCCAAATATCCCAGCCCATGATCTTGGGAACCGTCGCGGCCATTGTGGGGATCGTTCTGGCGTGGGTGCTGTTTTCCCGTCGCGACCGCTTGTCAAAACCATTGGGATCCTTGGAAACAGTCGCTGAAGCCCGTCTTTACATTGATGACATTTACCTTGTCGCTTTTGTGAAGCCCCTTGCGACCGCGGGGCGTGCCATGGGTTGGTTCGACAGGGAACTTTTCCAGCCTTTGGTCGAACTATTTGCAACGATTCCCAGGATGATTGGGGGACGATTCAGATCCGTGCAAAACGGGCTCATTCAATTTTACGCATTGGCCATGGCGCTTGGACTCATTGTCATTCTGGCCATGTTCACCGTGGCGCGCTGAGGAACCCGGGCAGTCATGTTGAACACTGCGAACCTTCTGATTCTTCTTCCTACCATTCCTTTGTTCGGGGCAATTGGCTGCTTTTGTCTCCATCGCCAAAGAGCCTTGGCCGTCTATCTGGCCGAGACCCTGATGCTAGTCACCTTGGCATTGGGAACCATTGTTACATGGGATTATTCAAGGCAGGCTCCGGCCCTTGCCGCCGGTGAACGAGGCAAGGACCAATCCTTCACGGCAATCGACATCCCCATGGGGCGATTGGCTGAGCGCGGTCCGGTGGTTTCCCTGACCTTGGCGATTGACGGGCTCAATACTTGGCTGGTGTTCCTTACGCTGGTTGTTGGAACCACCGTTGTCGCTGCGGGTTCCGGGTGGACGGGTGAGAAGGCTGGATCCGCCATGGGATTGATCCT
>JAGWVO010000114.1 GCA_018970845.1 Planctomycetota bacterium | reverse complement strand
TTTTTCCGCCCGTGAGCCAGATGGAAAAGCAGCCATGGTGATTGCCCAACCCATGCGGATGATGCATGCCGCTGATCGGGGTGATGATCGAACGGTGTTTTTCAAGCGGGGCGAGCGCCTTGGACATGGTGTAGCCAGCGCCGGCCGTCGGCATTTCGTAAGCCTGGGTGTTGACCCCGTTGGGAAGGTAGATGAACACGCTGCGCCTGGGCCTGGATCCTTTGTCGGCGCCCATGAGCGGGCGCATGCAGTCGAGCAGGGGCAGGGCCATCGAAACCCCGGCGCCCCTGAGCGCGTGCCGGCGGTCGAGAAGCCATGACTGGAAGATCGCATTGGCCATGATCCCGTGCCTCCCGAGGATTCCATCAGGTCCAGTGATGCTTCATTATTACCCGCGATGTTCGGGGAATCAGCCGCGACATCGGATTTCCGTCGACACCCCAAGGTTTACCATCAAGTCCCAAGGCAGTCAGGTCCGAACCATCACCTTTTCCTGAACAGTTCCGAGGAAACCAGCGCCACCATGATGTCGCCCAGGCGATATCCATCCTTTCGGCATGATGCGGCCACGGCCCGGATGGCCGAAGCGTCGTCAATCGTCATGACGCGGCGGGTGGCGTAGGTCGCCAGTTGGCCGATGAACGCCTCGGCGAATCGGTCGATGTCGGAAACCAAAAGTTTCTTGAACTCACCGGGGCCGCTGAAGGGCTTGCCGCCCGGCAAGACGCCCGAGGCATCCACGGGCGGGTTGTCGCCGGTGCCTCCGGGAATCTCCTCCATGGTCCGCCATCGGCCGATCGCGTCGAAATTGTCGAACGCGAAGCCGAGGGGATCGATCTTTTGGTGGCATGAGGCGCACACCGAATGGGTCGAATGGGCCTTGAGTTGCTGCCTGATGGTGGCCTTGGGTTTGTCCGAAGGCGTGGGCATGAGCGGTTCGACATTGGGTGGAGGCGGGGGTGGCGTCCGGCCGAAGATCGCCTCCGAAACCCATACGCCCCGGTGCACCGGACGATGCCGGGTGCCGTCGGAGGTGAGCGACAGGACCGAGGCGTGGGTCAGGATGCCGCCGCGATGATTGCCGGACTCCAGCTTGACCTTCTGGAATCCTTTTCCAACGGGCGGCGGAATGCGGTAATGGCCGGCGATTCTCGCGTTGGCCATGGTCCAGTCGGAATTGAGGAACTCCGCCAATGGCAAGTTGCCGGCCATCATCTCGCCGAAATAGGCCTGCGACTCCAGCACCATGCTTCTTTCAAGCCACTTGTCATAGTCGGGATAAAGGCCCGGGTCGGGTGGAAACTGGCCGACGCGGTGAAGCTGAAGCCATTGCCTTGGGAAAGATTCCACCAGCCTTGAAATCCTGGGATCCTTCGCCATTCGCCTGAATTGGCCGGCCAGTTCCTCCGGCTTGGACAGCTTCCCGGACGCCGCCGCCGAGAACAATCCAGCGTCGGGCATCGAACTCCAAAGGAAATAGGAAAGCCGCGACGCGAGTTCCCAATCATCGAGCGTGTCGCGCTTGGCGGCGGGAGATCCCTCGACGATGTAGCAGAAATTCTTCGAGGCGAGCACTCCCGCCAGGGCCGCCATGTACGCGGCTCGGGGCGACTCGCCCGCCGCGATTTCCAAGGCGTAAACCTTCAGGTAGCGATTGATTTCCTCGGTGGTGGCCGGTCGACGCCAAGCCTGTCCGATGAACCTGGCCAACGCCTCGCCAACTTCCTTTTCGGATCGCTCGGAATTTCTCGCGGCGCTGTTGAGCGACTCGGGGAAGAACCCCATTCGCCTCGATTGTTCGGCTTCCAAGGTGATGGGGCCTTCGCATTCGATCCAGTCCACCAGAATGAGCGGGAAAATCGGCCGGCCGTCCTCCAGGAACAGCTTGTAACCGGTGGGTGGCGGCTTGTAGTCCTTCACCCGCGTGACGATTCTGGGCGTCAGCGACGGCGTGGGACCATCATCGAGCTTGCCCGGGGTTTCGTTCACCAATTGGAAGTTCCCCTGCGGCAGCATCACCTGGAACTCAACCACGCCAGGGTTTTCCTCCGGCGCGACGAGGTCGATTCCATCCTCGGTTCGCTTGAGTCCGGAATTCCAGATGGCCAAACGGGGTGGGCGCCCCTTGAAGGACGGGAGGCCGCTCGCCTTGACCCTGATGCGGTAAAGCCCCGACTCCGCGGCGCGGAATCCGCCATGCAACAAGCCTGGATACATGAGCCATCGTTCCGGCGCCTTCGACTCCTGCCTTGTCAGCTTGGAGGGAACGGGTTTTTCCGGAAAGGCGCGGGCCAGCACGGTTTCCGCGGCCTTCAGGTAGCGTTCCACATGCGAGGGCGAAAGGGTCAGCACCGAGCCGATCCGGTCGAATCCATGCCACTTCGGATCATCGTTGAGCGCGCCCGGCATCGACGGGTCGAAATAAACGCCAAGCAGGTCGAGCACCGTGTGGGCATATTCCTCCCGGCTCAGGCGGTAATGGGCAACCGGTCCCCGTTTTGCCATGCGCTTGGCGCTGCCGGCATCAATCAGCCGCGATATGCCTTCGGATAGCGTTCCGAGGTCGGCCGCCGTGAGGGCCGGTTCCCCCTTGGGGGGCATTTCACCCGAGCTCAGCCGAAGCAGGATTTCACCCCATCGTTCGGCCGCGGCCATGTCCGCCAGGTCGCGGGACAGGGTGTCGATCCGCAGGCCGCCTTCCTGCTTGGCCGGGCCGTGGCATCGTTGGCAATGGCGCGACAACAAGGCTTGGACCGCCGCATCGGCCTGGCTGGCCCGGGCGGAAAGTCCAAGTCCGGCAAGGGCGACCGCGAGCAAGCCCCGCGCCCAGATCATGGCTGGGCGCCCGCCGGATTGGCGCCTGGAATCCGCACCTTGACGCTGTAAAGCGATGTGCGGGCCGTGATGAACAAGGTTGAAAGGTCGTCGCCGCCAAAGCAGAGGTTCGCCGGTCCCTCGGGCACGGCGATCTTTCCAATTTCCTTGCCTTCGGTGTCGTACACGACGACATGGCCGCCATGGGTGGTGTAAAGGTTTCCCTTGGAATCCACCTTCATGCCGTCGCTGCCCGCGTTGATGCGGAACAGGATGTCGCCAAGGGCGCCATCGGCTTTCACGGCATAGCAGCGAATGCTTGCGGGAAGCGCGTGGAACTTCGGATCGGGGTGGCGCTTGTTGCCGCCGGTGTCCGCGACATACAGGCGCTTCTCGTCAGGGGAAAACACGATGCCGTTGGGCATGGCCAAGTCCTTGATCATGGCCTCCACCCGGGAACCGCTGGGGTCGATCTTGAAAACCCAATGGCCGGGAACCTCGTGGGGGCCGGTCAATCCCCATGGCGGATCGGTGAACCAGATCGAACCATCGGACTTCATGGCGGCATCGTTGGGGGAATTGAATCTCTTGCCTTCGAATTTGTCGGCGATCACCTTGGCGGTGCCGTCGGCCTCGATCCGCACGAGGTTCCTTCCCGCGTGTTGGCAGGAAATGATCCGGCCTTGCCGGTCGAGAATGTTGCCGTTGGCCTGTTCGCTCGGCCTGAGTACGCCGAGTCCGGATCCGGCGCTCCATTGCATCAATTTGCTGTTGGGAATGTCGGAAAAAACCAGTTTCTTTTCCTTGGGCAGCCAGACTGGTCCTTCGGTGAATTTCATGCCACCGGCCAGTTTGGTCACCTTGGCCCCCGGGGCGAGGATCGGGTTTTCAGCCGGGTCGGCGTTGCCAAACCCGATCGCGGCGGCGGCCAACGCCAACGAAAGCCCTGGAATGTGATTGCGCATGCGATTGACCTCCGGCGCCAGCGTTCAGGAAAAAATCTACCACGGAAGCACCATGCGCGCGCCGCGTTCCTGGTCGGCGCGCGAGGTTAGCCGTTCCTCCGGCGGAACGGTGACAAACTTCCATCGTTCCGCCTTCACCCGGACATATCCTCCGGTGGAATATCCCGCCAGCAGTTCGGTGAAATGGAGGCGAAGCCGCACTGGGCTGCTGCCCAGGGGAGGATTCTCGAGGTTTTTCCATTCGACAAGCTTGGCGAACTTGCGGTCGGAACGGTGGAACCATGTGCGGCGCGTCTTTTCCGCCACGGCCACGGCGATCCTTTCGCCGCGGTCCGCCCACAAGTCGTCAAGGATCTGCTTGTCGACTTCAAACAGCGTGATCGTGACAATGCCTCCACCATAGTCGTTGTGGTCGACATGATCGATCCAACCGGCCGTCCAGCGCTCCCGCTCGAACTGGATGTGTCGCTGCCTTTGTCTTTCGCCGGCAGCCTCCCGGCTTTCCGCGTCAATCCAGATTTTTCCGACCCTGAACTCTCCCTGGCCCCATCCCTGGGCCCATGCCAGGTTGAATTGGACCGTCATTCCCGGCTTGATGGCTGAAACACCGGCAAGAAGGTTTCCGCTCCAAACCTCGCTTCTTGAATCGATGTCGAATGTCTGGGGCTTGTTCATGCCATGCTTGACAAGCTGCCCCGCGCCGCCCGCTCCCGGAAGGTTGCCGGCCCCTGCCGGCGGCTTGATCAAGACCGGCTCGAGGTCGATCTTTTCCTTCTCGGCGTTGATCGAGACAACCTTCCACGCCTGGCCCCGGCGCTGGTAGTAGCTGAAGTCGTCCTCAAGGATGGCCGCGTGATTCTCGGCGATCGTGAACGACATCTTTTCTCCGGGAAGCGGAGGGATTGTCGATTCCTCGCCCTTGGGCGGCTTGATGAAATGGCCATGGACATGGCAACCCAAGGGCAGGTCGCGCAGTTCGGCGCGGGCTCCCAAGTGCCAAACCGGCGCGTGGGGCAGCAGGGCGAACCAGTGCGGCGGGCCGGTGAAGTAGCGAGCCTGGTCGCCATCGAGCCTCAAGCCGCCGCGCCTGTTGATCGAGTCGATGTGGACAATTTCGCCCGCGATATGCCTGCCGTCCTCGGCGGGAAACCGCGGAGGCGTGGGTTCCGGAGATGAATCACCCGTAGGACGGCCGGCGCATGCCAGGCCGGCGGATGCTGCCCCGGCCATGGCCGAAAGGGCATTCCTCCTATCGGGATTCGCCCCGGATGTCATGGCGATGATCCTCCGTTGTTGGTCGGAACAATCCGTTTTCCGGGATCTCACATTTCCCGGCCGCGGAGGTTGTCCATCACAAGCATACCCGCGTGGGCCTTATTTGTGTCGATCACCGCGGCCCCGCTTCAATCGGAACTTGTCCATGTTTTCGATGCGTTAGCGGGCCATCAATCCCAGCATCGCCTTGCCCATCGCCTCGCCGATCAGATAGTAGGTTTCGGCGTTGGTGTTCCAATGGTATCCCTGGGAGGAGGGAGACAGTTCCTTCTCCCGCCAGAACGCCTTGGTTCCAACGAACGCCACATTTCCCTTGAATTCAGGATAATCGGCCACCGCGGCCTGGGCCTTCATCAGGGAAAGCGCGCGCGGATGCTTTTCCTCGGGGCCCGTCATTCCCGTTTCGGCGATGACAAACGGAAGGGATGGCGCGCCGAGGTCCTTGCGAATGTCCCTGATGAAGTTCGCCATGTTCTTTTCGTATTCGTCATTGAATGCCTGGTTGACCCTGTCGTTCCATCCTTGGTGCCAGCCGAATCCGGCCAATTGATGCGCCTTGCCGGCGAGTTGCGGGAATGACTTTCCCATGTCCCTGATGGCGGACTTCGTTCCGCTGACGACCTCCTTGTAGTAGGGCCCGACTTCGCCGCCGGATGATGGCGGACGGAAGTCCTTGGCCAGGCTCTTGCCGCCCCACGCCAGCTTGACCAGCAACACCGGGCCTCGCGCCGCGTCGCCAACGATATGTCCGAAGCCAAGTTCGGGACCGATGCGGTCCTCCTTGGCGCCGTATCCGACGGTGAGTCGCCCTTTCCGGCCGAGGTAATCAATCCAAACATCATCCCGAACCACCCAGCGGCCTTCCTTGTCTTGCAGGTGCCGGAACCGCGCGGCCGTCGCGGTTTCCCTCGCGAGGTACTCCAGGCTGCCCTTGCCGTCGTTGCGCTTGGCGTCGGCCTTGATGAATCCCTGGCCTTCCATGTTCGATTGGCCGGCCAGGATGAACACCCTGACCGGTTCCTCGGCAGGTTTCTCAGTGGCCATCAGCCATGCCGCCGAAAGAATGGCCGCCGCCACGAGAGCCATGATCTTGTCGAAACCAAAAGGCGGGGATTTGGCGAAAGCCATTGTCGTAACCTTTCAAGAGATTGGGATGATCAACGCGGCATCAGAATGTAATCGGCATCGTCGATATCGACGGTAAATGTGGCTTGCCCGTTCGCCCATTTCGATTCCAGTTTCGCCTGGCGCTGGACGGAGCGGACCCCCGAGGGCTTGGCGGGCGCGCGCACGGTGACTTCAACGCCCTTGAGGGGGCTGTTCGTCCAGTTGAGCAAGGTGATGAGCGTGCCTTCCGGGCCATCGATGGCGAAGGCTTCCACTCCGGAAACATTGGTTGTCACAGCCTGCTCAGGCTTGCGGGCATCAACGGCCAGCCTGGCCAGTTTTTCAGCGTCGGCCTGGAAGCCGGTCGGGTTGTAGAGCATTCCCTTGCCGCCCCGGGCCCACGGCGTCACCTTCAATCCCGTCTTCATCCACGATGTTCCGGGAAGTGTTCCCACGGCAAAGGCCTTGCCCTTGCCGTGGCTTCGCACCGTGACGGCCGCTGTTCCGTCGCTCCACTTGCCGATCACCTCGGCGTCCTGCGGGGTGAGCACCTGCTTCATTCCCACGGCTTGAACCTTTCCGCCATCCAGCGTGATTGTGTCGATGGGTTCCAAAAGTGGCAGTTCAAGCATGGTGCGCAGCACGGCCAACGACCTTGTCTCCTTCGTAGCCTTGATTCCAAGCAGGGAAGGCAAGCCGGAATCGGGTTGGTTGAATTCGTTGAGGTGCCCGATGCCCGCCGCGGCGTAAAGAACCCCGCCGGCGCGCACCCAAGCGTCGAGTTTCGTCACGGCGCGCCGATCGATCCATTCGCCCGCGAAATAGACGACATCGTAGTTCTTCAAGGCGTCGAGGTCGGCGATGTCATCCTCGGTGATCAGGTCCACCCCGTGCTGGGCCTGCCTGAGGGCAAGGTAGAGCAACTGCTGCTCCTTGCGGCAAATGATCTGGTTCACCTGCGCCGGTGCGTTTTTGCATCGCCCCGCGAACGGATCCTTCGCCTTGTCGACCATCAACCTCGACTCGTTGAAATCCGTCGCCTTGCCGGTGACAAGGGCCACGCGCGCCGGCCTGACCTTCCCCTTGGACTGGATCTTTTCAGCCTCGGCCGAATCGTGGATGGCCTCATGGATGGCGCGGAATGTCTCGGGGTAGGTCCACGCCACATAGTTCTCGGTGAACCGCTCCTCGGGCCCCACCCAGAAACTGTCCACATGCCTGGCGCCATTTCCCACGGCCATCAGCATGTTGCGCCTCAGGAATCCCGGTTCCTGTCCGGGGGCGTGTGGCATGATGTAAAAGTGGATCGGCTGGTTGTTGTATTTCACGCCGCAGCGCGCCTGGGCCAGCATCCATGACAGCATCTGGGGAACCTCGGGCACGCTGAAGATGTAATCCTCGGCCCAGAACATGCTCATGCCGTTGTGCTTGAAGATGTCCACCCACTGGAACACCGGGCCGTAGCAGAGGGCCAGATGGTGCGGGGAATAATTCGCGCCGGTGAGCACGTCGGCGCCGAATTGCTCCTTGGCCACGGCTGTGGTGGCCCGGTAATCGGCGAACCGTTCCTCCTCGTTGAACAGGTTGGAATACCAGACAAGTCGGGGATCCCCCGTCTTGGAAAGCTTCGCCTGCCCTGGAGCCACTCCAAGGTCGCGCGCGGTCAGTCCCTTGCCCGTCAGCCACGCCGCGAATTTCGCCTGGTTCTTGGGGTCATCGAAATTGATCTGCCCGAGGCTGATCTCGTCGCCGAAGCTGATCACGCGAACCCGCTTTTTCGACTCCGCTGGCATGGAGGCGGCGAGCTTTCGGATGGCATCCGGCGAGCCGAAGTGCTGGGGGATGACGGCCTTGCGAACCTGCTCGTACGAATCCGGAAGAATTGTGTTGTAACCCAGCCTGTCCTTGAGCGCGGCGACCCAGTCATCCTTGGATTCGCTGAAGTTGCCGTAAAACAGGATCTCCTTCGGTTTCTTCCCGCCATTGGCCGTTCGCCATTTCCGGCTGGCGGCCATGAGTTCGGCGGCATGTTCCCTGCTGGTCTTCACGACGCTGCCTTTGTTCCATGTCACATCGATAGGCACCACCGCCGTGTCGCCCGAATTCATCTTGATGTCGCCAACAATCTCCTTGCCCTGGGGATCCAATGCGAATTGAACGGGGAATGAACCGGCCCCGGGAAGGGTCATGGTCAACCCCTCGTTGTGGACTAGGCGGCAGAACGGCCCGATGTTCACCCATTCGCTCCAGGCGCCCGCCGCCACCGGTTGTTCGGGAACCATCGTGGTGGCTCCGCCATACTGGGGTTGGTAATGCCCCGCCCGGCTGACGGAAAGCCTGGCCGCCGCCTTGGACTCGTTCCTGAACCGCGCGTAGAGCCTGGTGGCCGCGAAGGCCTCGTTGGTGAAGGGCGATCCGACGGCATAGGGCTTGAACCCCACGTATTCATCCCCGGGATTGGTGGTCAGGACCACGAAATCGACGAACCTGTTTCCCGCGGGCTTGGGGTTCGCCACCGTCAGCAGGCGGATTTCCGCTGGTCCCGCCGCCAGTTGCGCCAGCGCCTTGGGCGACTCGGCCGCATCATGGTCCACTCCCCAGGGCCACCACAACTCATCGCTGTCGCCGCTGAAACTCCACAGGCGCGGCGTCCCGGACTTGCCGTAGGTGTGGGAGAACACAGTCTTGCCATTTTGGATTATTTCAATCTTGTGCAAATAGTTGAAATAGGGCGGGGCCTGGTACTTGCTCCATGTCCGATATCGTCCCGCCACGGGTATTGAGACGACCTGCGAGGCGACCGATCCCTCGCTTTCGGCCGGCGCCCCAAGGCAACCGCCATGCGTCATCCAAACACCGCCGTAGGTGTGGCTGCCGTAGCTGTCCTGCTGGTGAGTCACCTTCCATCCCTTGTCGTCGAGAGGCCGGAATTTCTCACCCTCGGCGATGGCGATGTCGGGGCCTGCCGCGCAATTGGCTATCCAGACGAGGGCGATGGCGAACGATGGGATTCCCATGGCGATGCTTTCTGGCGAATGGAGGGATCTGCAAGACGCTAACAACCTAAGCCGAAGGTTTTTTTTAGTCCAGAAAAAACGGCACATGATCCTGTTGTGCCGGCAAACATATTCCTTGGAAAGGATGAAAGCCTTGCAAGCGGGTATTGGAAGGATCCGGGAACAACATCGGTGTCAGCAAATCCAAAAGGACATGATTGCAACGCTGGCCCCTGTCGATCAGAGCCATCCCAGCCTGACGGCTTGAGATGTTCACCGGGTAAATCGCGGAAGGATTGCCGTTAGCCTGGAGAACATGGCGTTTTGTCCCGGGGCCTTGAAAGAATGGCCAATCATGAAGGATGTGTTGGCATGGCAAAGACCTGCTGATCGTCCTTACCGGGGCCATGGTCGGTGCCGAAAACGACCGGGCTTCCGACATGGCAACCAAGCACCTCCTGTTCCGCTCCTCGGCGCGCGAGAAAATCCTTCGGGGAACCGGGGTTCTCGCGGACGCCGTCCGCATCACCCTGGGACCGAGGTCCAAGTCGGTGCTCATTGGCAGAAAGTGGGGGCGTCCGCTGGTGTGCAACGACGGCGTCACCATCGCCAAGGAGATCGAACTGGCCGACCCCGAGGAAAACCTTGGCGCCCAGATGCTGCGGGAAG
>JAGWVO010000113.1 GCA_018970845.1 Planctomycetota bacterium | reverse complement strand
CGGGGGTGACGGGAAGGTGGGCGGGAGCCATGCCTTGGGCGTCGGTCGAGCCGTGGACATGGCCGCCCTTGAACCCGCCGCCGGCGATGACGGCGGCCATCGAGCGGGCCCAGTGGTCGCGGCCGACATTCTTGTTCACCTTCGGAGTGCGGCCGAATTCGCCGGCGCAGTAGACGATGGTGCTGTCGAGCAAACCACGCTCGGAAAGGTCGCCAATGAGAGCCGACAGGGTGCGGTCGAGGGTCGGCTGAAGCTTCGTCTTGTGGGATTCGAAGGTCTTCTGGTGGGTATCCCATCCGCCGAGGCTGATGGTCACAAACCGCACACCGGCCTCAACAAGGCGGCGGGCGGCCAAGGCACCCTGGCCGAAGGCGTCAAGGCCATAAGCCTCGCGGGTTTCCTTCTTTTCCTTGGCCAGATCGAAGGCCTGCTTGGTCTTGTCGCTGCGAAGGATTTCAAGGGCCTGCTTGTGGAAGGCATCGTAGCCATCGAGCAGGTCATCGTTGCGGTCGAGCTTGCGGAAGGTCGAATCGAACTGCTGGAGCAGTTGGTCACGGTTCGAAAGCTGGTCAAGGCTGAAACCGTTGGGGAGCTGAATGCCACGAACGCGCAGGTTGGCGGCAGCCGGGCTCTTGCCATTGGCGTTGGCATTGCCCTCGACAATGAACGGGTTGTGGGCCGTTCCAAGGAATCCCGAGGCGCCGGCGGATCCGCCGCGCAGGTCGCTGAAGGAAACATAGGCGGGCACGCCGGTGGGAGTGTCGAGCAGTTTCGAGCAGAGGGAACCCATGGCGGGGTACTGGATCGACGGGATCGGCTTGTTGCCCGTGGTCATGAAGGTGGTGGCCGGGCCGTGCGACGGAATCGTGTGATACAGCGACCGCACGATGGTCACCTTGTCGGCCAGTTTGGCCATGCCTTTCATGTGCTCGCTGATCTGGATGCCGCGCACATTGGTGTCAGCGGGCTTGAATTCACCACGGATTCCCTCGGGAGCCTCAGGCTTGAGATCCCACATGTCGATCGTGGCGGGGCCGCCGGCAAGCCAAACCATGATCACGGAGTTGGCCTTGCGGGACCGCTGGGCCGGCACGCGGCCAGCGGCGGCGGCTTCGAGCCGGAGAAGTTCGGGCAGGGAAAGTCCCATGAGACCGGCGGAAGTGCCGATCTTGAGGAAATCACGACGGTGGTTGCCTTCGCAGTCGATCTGGTTCATGGTCCTTGTCCTCCCTAAATGAAACTCCGGAAATCGTACCCCAAGTCAATCCAGCGGTCACGAACAAAACGATCAGTGGTTGAAAATGAACTCCGTGGTGTTCAAGAGCGCCCACAGGGTGTCGGAGAAAGCCGCCCGACGATCGGTGGCCTTGGCCCTGAATCCCTCGAAAGCCTTGAACTCATCGGCGGTCGGGAAGCGCGAGAGCGTTGCCAGGAACAGCTCCTCAAGAGCCGCCTTGTCGTCGGAATGCTTCTTGAGCAAATCCTTCAGCCGGTTGTTCTGGTCGGATATTTTTGATTGAAGGCCGGGATCGGCCATCAGGTAGAGCTTCTGGGGCAGGGCCGGTTCCATCGACCTCTCGCAGTCGCACGCCGTCGTGCGGGGTGGCCGACCGAAGATTCGGAAGGCGAAGGAGACGGCGCTGTTGAGCCTGCTGGATCCTACCTCAATGGCCCGGCTACCCTTGGGAGCATCGGCTCCGAAGTTCTCCGGCACGCCCGTCGCCGCACCCAGCACATCCACCACCACCTCGGCCATCATCGGGCGAATCAGGGAGTGGCTGTGATTGCGTTCATCAAGCTTGTTGATCGCGGTGGACTTCGAGCTGAGCTGGTAGGTGTTGGAATTCAGGATGATCCGCTCGATGCGGCGGAAGTCGAAGTTGGACTTCTGGAACTCCTCGGCCAGGGCGTTAAGCAGTTCCGGATTGGAGGGCGGGTTGCCGACGGAAAAATCATCGACAGGTTCGACGATTCCCACGCCCATGTAGTGGCCCCAAATGCGGTTCACGAGGCTGCGTGAGAAGAACGGATTGCCCTTGTCGCGCATCCAGGCGAACACGACTTCACGCGCATCCTTGCCGGACGCGACATCCACCTCGGGCCCACCAAGGGTTTGCGGGGCGAGGGGTGCGCCGGTGTCGGGATGGGGAAGGGTTCCGGCCAGTCCGCGCCTCGGGTTCACGATGGGCCGGCCGAGGTAGACCTCGCGGACCAGGATCACATTGTTATTGTTTGGCTTTTCACCTTTGCGTTCGGCGTTGAGGGCGTCGGCGGCTTTCTTGATGTCGGGGCTGACACCAGTCACCACCTGACTGAAAACATTGGCCCAAGCCCGGTAATCCACCTGAGTCCAGCGGTCGAAAGGGTGCTTGTGGCATTGGGCGCATTCAAGGCGCACACCCAAAAAGGCGGCGGCGGTTTTCTCACCCCAGATTTCAATGCCGACCTGGCCCTGCCTGCGCCAGAACTGATCGAGTGTTTTCTTTTGGGCGTATTCGGGAACGAATCCATCCTTGAGCTTGTCATCCATCAGCTTGACATAATCAATGAACTCTTCAGGGGATTTGCCATCCCGCGAAGTCGCGCAAAGGATGTCATGCACCATTTGGTCGTACGGGACATTTTCGGCAAAGCGCTTGCGAAGCCAATCGTGCCACATCTGGCTTCGGCGAGGCTTGGTCTGCTGGGGGTTTTCAAGGGAGTCGGTGTTGTTGCCGGTGATGTCGGAGAACTTCGTGGCCCACAAGGCCGCATGCATTGGATGCGACAGAAGTTCCTCGATTTTCCGCGACCGCTTGTCGGCCTTCTTGTCGGCGATGAACGCCTTGATTTCATCGGGGGTGGGAAGGGTACCGATCGTGTCGATCGTCACGCGCCGGAGAAATTCAATGTCATCGGAGGCGGGGGAGGGGGGCATGTTGAGGCGACGCAACTTGGTGAAGACGTGAGTGTCCACAAAGTTGGCCTCTGGCAAACGGGCTGGAAACGCCTCGCCACGACCCAAGGTGGCCGGAACGAGCACATTCACGGGAGTCACATGGCCGCGGTAACTGACAACGAGAGTGGTGTCGCCGGCACGCAAACCTGATACCTGTGCCGACTTGAGCGCTGCCACGGTGTCGTCGTTGATGCGGATCTCGGCAAGGGTGGTGAGATCCTCCGACTGGCCGTTGGCGAAAGTCCCGATGACTTTCACGGGCACAGTTTCGCCGGCTTTCCGGAAGGCGATTTCCTGGGGATTCACGCTCAGTTTGGTGAGGTTGCCACTGCCTTTTTCCCACTTGCCACCCTGTGAGATCCAGTCACGGAACATCTTGTACTGCCAAGAGTTGCGGTCGAATCGCTTGCCGCCTCCGTGTTCAGTCTGGCCGGTTGCCTTGAGCAGCAGCAGGCTTTGATCGGGATTTTGCAGGTCAATCCGGCGCCCCTGGGAATCCCTGACGATCGCCATGAAGTCGCGCTCGGGTTCGTACCCGAAAAGGGACAGGCGGAAGTTCCCCTTGCCTTGGAAAGACCCATGGCAAGAGCCCATGGCGCAGCCCGTTTTTCCAAGCAATCCCATGATTTGGCGTTCAAAATCGACAGGCTTGTCGGCAGCTGTAACCTGACCCGCCGATAGGGCCAAAACAACGATTCCCGAGATGATGGCCTGATTGCCCGTCATGATGAGAACCTCGAGGAATGCCGGGGAAAACATAATCTCCCCAATGTTTTAACACGCTGGAACGCATTTGGTTCCGGTTTTTCCAATTCCTTCCCATTTTTCATGATCGGCACGCCCGTATCGCAAACCCCAGTCGCCCGAATGGGCTTGAAAGCCAAGCCTGATTGCCATGAGCCTGATCCCCGGTTGTTTTTCCTTGGGATGGTTTCTGGGGGTGGTGCATGTCCCTGCGTGCGAGACTGATCGCGGAGTTCCTGGGCACATTCTGGCTCGTTTTCGGCGGATGCGGCAGCGCTGTCCTGGCCGCGATGTTCCTGACCACTTCAGGCGCCGTTCCGATCAACCTGGGAATCGGATTCGTCGGCGTGAGCCTGGCTTTCGGCCTCACCGTGTTGTCGATGGCTTACGCGATCGGCCATGTTTCGGGATGCCATCTCAACCCCGCCGTGACCTTGGGTTTGGCCGCGGGTGGCAGGTTCAAGTTTGCTGACGCGCTTCCGTATATCCTTTGCCAAGTGTTCGGTTCAATTGCCGGCGCCGGCGTCCTTTACCTGATCGCCAGCGGCAAGCCGGGTTTCGCGATCGACAACACTCAGGCGGGCGCCTTTGCCACCAACGGTTATGCCGAGTTTTCACCCGGCGGATTCAGCCTGCTTTCCTGCCTTTTGGCCGAGGTGACCCTCACCTTTTTCTTCCTGCTCATCATCATGGGGGCGACAGACAAACGGGCTCCGTCCGGATTCGCGCCCTTGGCCATCGGTTTGGGACTGACTCTCATTCACCTCATCGGAATCCCCGTTACCAACCTCTCCGTGAACCCGGCGAGAAGCACCGGCCCCGCGTTGATCGCCTCGGGCGCCGCGCTGGCCCAACTTTGGCTCTTCTGGGTGGCCCCGATCCTTGGCGGGGTACTCGGTGGATTCGTTTATGAATCGTTCTTGTCAGGCGATTCCGAGTCCAGGGGCGGCTGATCGCGCCCTTACCAAGGTGGCCTTGCCATCGGTTTAATCGATCTTTTTGGCAAACTTGCCTCAGATTGACAGCCCGTCTCCCCGATAAGGTCTGAAGGAACCTTTCGGGGAGGGGTGCTTTCGTGCCGTTTCAGGCTGCCTTGCGCCTGTCAGCCGCGATGTGTGCCATCCCGCTGATGGCCGGTTGCGCATTGGGCCCACGGATGGTGGAACTCAATCGCATCAAGTACAACGAATCGGTCAAGGTCACAAGCGAACGGCAGCTTTTGCTCAACATCGTTCGCCTTCGTTATGTCGATTCTCCCAGCAGCCTCAGTGTGACGACCATCGCCGAGCAACCCGAACTGGCGGCGTCGCTCCAGGCGCTGCCTTTTTTCACCGCCGCTGCCGCCGGGCTAAGCCCCGGCGGGTACGCGGGAACCATCCTTCCCCAGGCGCAACTGAGCGGATCGGTGCGCCCCACCCTTAGTTACGCGCCAATGGATGACCAGGAGTTCACCCGGCGGTTATTCACACCGATCTCGCTGGAAGGTGTCGCCTATGTCGGACGCACCACCTGGCCGCTTTCGACGGTTTGCCGACTTTACCTCGAAAACCTCAACTGGGTTCCCAACGCGGAAACCGGCAGCGGACCGGTGCCGGGGCGGGCCCCCGAGTTCGAGATGTTCATCGCGGGCATGGCAGCGCTCGTGAGGCTTGAGGAAAACCGCAAGGTGGTGCTGTTCAGCGAGGAACGCGAAGAGACGGTGACCGATCCAGTGCCTGCCGGACCCGGCTCGGCCTCGGCCGCCGTGGAGACCGTGAAGGCGGGCTGCGAGTACCGACAGCTTGCCGATGGCGGTTGGGTTGTCGTCCGCAAGAAGCGGGTGCCGGTGCTCAGGGCCGGGAACCTCAAGGACGATGATCCGGACTGGGAGGTTTTTTGCCGGGCTTTCCGGCTGGACCAGGCCTGTCGGTCATTCGACATCACGACGGATCAACTCGATCCGTTTCTCCCCGAAGGCAAGGGGGAAAGCCTCCGCTTGCTCGACATGGAAACGCGCTCGCTGATCCAGGTGCTGTTTTTCCTATCGCAAGGAGTTGAGGTTCCCGCGGAGGATATCGTCGCCGGCAGGGCGCCCCAAACCATCCGGGAAGACGGCCAACCATTCGACTGGCAGCAGGTGCTGGGCGGCCTTTTCAAGGTGAGGTGTTCCAAGGGAAAGAAGCCTCCCGCGGGAGCTCATGTGGCGGTCCAGCACAAGGGCGCGTGGTTTTACATCGAGGAATCCGACGCGGCAAGCAAGTCGACATTCCACCTCGTGATGGAACTCTCGAGGCTTGAAGTCGGAGTAAGGACGGGGCAATCGGCACCCATCCTCACCCTGCCCCTCAACGGGCGCTAGCGAATGGAAACCGATTCATCCATCGACAAAAGCGCGAACGACAGGTCCGCGATTCTCCTCATGTCGCTGAAGCGGAGCGCGAGCAGCCTCGGCTCGGAACCGCGGCCACCGGAGCGGGACAGGAGGATGTCGGTGATGGCGTTGCCGTCGTAATCGGCCGCGGCCACCTGGATGCCGGCCGTGGATGCCGTTCCGAGCGGTAGCTGGATGGGCTTCACGAGGCGTCCCAGGTCGTCGTAGATACCCAGCCGAGATACCCCGGTGAGCGATCCGACGATGATCTCATCGCGGCCGTCCCTGTCGAGGTCGGCGGTGACGACGGAAAGCCCGCGGTTGGAGGGTGTCAATGCCGCGAATTGCCGGATAAACATTCCTGAGCCCTTGAATATCCGCACAAGGTTCGACCCTGACGCCGCGGTCGCGATGATCTCGCCCATTCCGTCGCCGTTGGTGTCACCGGCGGCGACCCTGACGCCGCCCCGGAAGGTGTTCGTGAACGCGAGGAAGTTGGCGAGCACCAGTGGTTGGACGCTGGAACCCGAATATGCCACCACGCGCGGCACCGCCCCGGGCGCGGTTCCGACGATGATGTCGGGGCGGTTGTCGCCGTTGACATCTCCAACGCCGACATGAACGGGAAGTCGGTAAGCCGTGGAGTAGGGAATGAAGTCGCGGATGATCTGGCTGTTGGCCCCGCTGAGCACCCGAACGCGGCCGACAGTGTCGCCCATCGTGCCGACGATCAGGTCGCGGATTCCATCGTTGTCGATGTCCTCCAGGGCGGTGTTGTATCCTCCGCGGTATCCGGGAATGGGAGTGAAAATCCTGGTGAAGTTGGTCCGCGCGTCAATGAGGCGGACGATTGTTCCCGCGACGGTCGGGATGACGCTGACGCGGGTGGGATCGGACGCGAACCTGCGGTCTTCGCTGTTGATGGTGAGCGCATGCGTCGCGGTCGCGCCCACCCCGCCCTTGCCGCCCGCGCCTCCCGCGGAGCCGATGGGATCGGCGGAAGAGATCGTGATGGAAGCGGTTTCCGGGTTTTCAAAGAGGAAATCGTTCACAAGGGCCACCTTGAGCGTGGCTGATGACTGGCCGTCGAGGAAGACGACGGTTCCTGAAAGCTTGTAATCGACATCGGCCGAGGCGGTGCCTGCCGTGGAGAAACTGAGTTCCAATTCGCCATCCAGGCCGCCCGAGCGATTGATCTGGAGATTGACAAATCCCGCCGCTGCATTTTCCGCCACCGACGAGGCGGCCGAGGCAAAGGAAACCTTGCCCATGTTGTCGACGGAAAAGACGAACACGCCGCGGTCGGAAACCTGGGTTCCATCAGGCCGTGTCGCCGATACCGCAAGGCCCACCTCATAACGGCCGGCGGCGGTGAAGGCCCAGTTCCTGTGGCCATGGGATCCTTCAAGGAGGGTTATCGTGTCATCCGCTCCGATCCCGTCGGCTGTTGACATGCCGACCGTGACGGCGCCGAACCCATCCACCGTGTAGATGGAAAAATCCCCCGGTCCGCTGACATGGCCCAGGGATAGCTTGAGCGATCCCGGAATGAAAGTTCCCGGCTCGATCTCCTCGGTGCCGATGCCAAGGTAAGGCAGGTCGGGGTTTTCAACGGCGGGAAGAACCCAGATGGGTGCGCCGGAAGCGACCCCGAGGAAATCGAACTTGGTGCCGGCGGGGCGGGAAATTTGGGCATCGGGCCCGACAAAAATCAGCGCTTCCGACGGAGCGAACTCGGCCTCGGCTTCCTCGTCGTGGACATGGAGTTCCAACTGGCCATCCTCAAAGGCGATGCCGACATCGGCGTGACCTTGGGTGACGGTGTGGAGGAAGTTCAGCCGGCCCGCCTTGCCAACCTCGACCTTCACCGGGGAGCCAACAAGCGGGAGGCCGTTGGAAACCGCGAAGGTGTAGGTGGCCTGGGCGCTGACGGGTGACGCTCCGACGGGCGTGCCCGATACCTCGAAGGTGATGGCGTATTCACCGGGAGCGGAAAATGTCCAGTTGAAATGGTTGTGGGAACCTGTCGTCAACTCGACCTTGTCGGATAAGTCGATGCCTCCGAAGGAAGCCATCTTGACGGATGGAGTTGCGCCCGCAGTCCAAAGAGAAAATGCGCCGGGTCCCTGCACATTCTTCAGAGAAAGTGTCACCTTGTCGCCGACGAAGGTGTTAGCCTTGATTTCCTCGGTTGCCAAGCCAAGAAAAACCAATCCGGGGATTTCTTGATCCGCCCGGATGTTCCAAACCCGATCGCCCGCCTGCGCGCCGATGAAATCGAAGGCTGTTCCCGCCGGTCGCGCGATCAACGCGGCATCGCCGACGAAGATGGGAACTTCACCGGCTTCATACTCGATATCGGCCTCCTCATCGTGGATATGAAGGTCGAACACACCGTTCTCAAAGCTGATGCCGGCATCGACATGTCCTTCCCTGAAGGGTGTCTGGGTGAACGGATCAATATGACTGACGAAAAATGTGTAGGTCGCGGCCGAGGAGATTGATCCGCCTCCAACCAGTTGGCCGGTGGCCCGCAAGGTCAGTTGGTATTCACCCGGCTGGGTGAAGGCCCAGTTGTAATGGGCGTGGCTTCCCGTCGCGAGAGAGACGGTGTCGCCCGAGAAGCCGTTCTTGGTTGTCAATCCTTCAAAGACAGTCCCAAGGGAATTGGTGCTCCAAAGCGAAAAATCACCCGGGCCGGTGAAGGAATCGAGTGTAAGGGTGATGGTGTTGCTGTTGAAAACACCATTGGCGATTTCCTCGGTTGCCAGGCCCAGGAAAACCACCCCAGGTTTCTCAGCCGCGCCGGGGAGAATCCAAACGGTGTCTCCGGTGTTGGCTCCGGTGAATCCCAGGCCGGAGGGCAACGCCATCTTGGCGCGCGCGCCGACAAATACCGTGGAATCGGAAGGCTCATATTCCGTGTCTGTTTCCTCGTCATGAACATGGAGGTCGAGGTTGCCGTTGTGAAATCCAATGCCCACATCGGCATGACCGGAGAGGATGGTGCCCTTTTGGACAGGAAGGTACGCGAACGTGTCCGAACCGGCAAAGCCGCCTCCGGGCGTGTAAACGAACGAGCCATCGGCCCACATTGAGACGGTTCCATGCGACGGTTCCGCGAACAGTCGCGCCTCGATTTCATCGCCGTTGGGGTCGGCGTCATTGGCCAGCACATTTCCTGCCAGCGCGTCGCCGGAGGCATTGACAACGAATTGGTCAGCTTCACCCACGGGTGAACGCGACGCGGCCTCGACGACAACCGTCACCGTCGCCGTCTTGGAATCCGATCCATCGGTCACCGTGTAAGTGAAGGACTCGACCCCGAAAAAATTCGGAGCCGGCGTGTACTCGATCTTGGAACCTTGGATCGAGACGCTTCCGAGCCGGTTGGGGGTTCCCACCGCGGTGATCACAAGTGTCTGGTTTTCGTTGGACGGGCCGGAGGAATCGTTTCCAAGGACGGCGAATTGGGTGGCCGGGGAGTTTTCCATCACATTGAACGCATCATTGGCGGCCGTCACCGGATCGTTGACGGAACTGACGGTCAGGCTGAACGACCTTTCCACAAACCTGCCCGTGGAGTCGGTGGCGCGAACGGTCACCGGATTCTGGATTCCAAACGCGTTGGCCACTGGTGTGATTCGCAGGACCGGATTGGCCGTTGTCCCGACGATCGCCACGGAAGCCAGTGACGAGAACGCGGCGGCATTGGGAATAGTCAGCGTGACGGCGTCGCCGTCGGCATCGCCGACGGTGAGCGGGACATCCAGGGGCGTATCCTCGTTGGTCGTCTGGTTGGAAATGGCGGCGAGGGTGGGATCCTCGGGGATATCGTC
>JAGWVO010000112.1 GCA_018970845.1 Planctomycetota bacterium | reverse complement strand
TCGATGGAGGTGAGCCCGTTGCCCAGGCCGCTGATGGGCAGGCCCACGGCGAGGCTCGACTTGAACGACATGCCGACCTGGAGGAACTCGCTGTCGAATATCGTCGACTTGGTGCCCACCACCATGTTGCCGAAGCCCGAGCCGCCCGAGCCGTTGTCGGAAAAGGTGGTGAGGACGAACGGGACATCGAAGGTGGCGGCGACATTGCCGGCGGAGATTTCCGTGTAGAGGCTGGCCTCGTAGGTGTTGGCGTAGGAGTTGACATAGTAAAGCGGGTTGCCCGGAATGGGGCCGATGGGAAAGGGCGCCATGCGGAACGAGTTGCGGGTGTAGTTGGTCATGTGCTGCTGGGAGCCCATGCGGATGCGCTGCTGGCTGACGGGGCGGGCGCACTCGGTGAACAGTCCGACATCCATGATGGGCCGCCAGCCGGGCTCGTAGCAGGGGTCGGGCACCATGAGGCACTCGTAAAGGCCGGTGAGCAGTCGGGACATGAACCCCTCGTGCTCGGGGCAGTGGGAGTTGAGCTTGCCGGGCACGCAGTGGGGCCCGGGGCAGCCGACGGGATCGAGCGGATCGGCCGCGGGCAGGCCGCCGCCAAGCCGGCCCAGTCCGCCACCCAAGACGCCCGTGCCGCAGGAGGCGCAATGCCCCGCCTGGATGAGCCCGCCCTCGAAGCCGGCCAGCGGAGCCGGAAGCGGGCCGGGATCTTCAATGATGGTGCCGGCGAGCGGACGCGGGGCGGCATCTTGGGCGAAGGCGGGAAACGCCCATGCCAAGGCCGTCAGCAGGCAGATTCCGGCGGCTTGGCTGGCTGAAAAGTGCATGGCATCCCCACAGTGTCCATGTTTCATCGGTTGGTTGACTGGGCAAACTTTGACGGAGTTGAGGGTTTTGCCAAAAAATCCGTCAAGCCGCCGGCCGGGGCTTGACGAAGATGGGAGCAGCCCAAACCCCCGGAGGCGCCGCCATGCCCAGGCATCTTCCCGCCTTGATGCTTTCAATCGCGATGGCCTGCCAAGCCTTCGCGCAGGACACCACCTCGTCGACGACAACAACCAGTTCGGGGTCCGGCGGTGCCACCAACCTCATGGGAATGATCCTGCCCAACGCCAAGCAATTGGCCGCCATCAAGGCGGCCTGCGACAAGTGCAAGGCGAAGCTCTGCAGTTGCTGCCTCGGCCAGATGCTGGGCAACATGACCCTGCCCTTGAGCCTCGCCACGGGGGGGTGCATCAAGCCGTGCTGCCCCCCGGTGAGCCAGGAGGCGCTCAAGGCGCCGGCCTCAAGCGCCGCGGGCGCCTGCGCCCGCATCACCAAGGACCAACTCGAAATCGAGGAGCGGCGCAAGGCGGTGCGGTGCCTGGCCAAGGTCGACTGCAACTGGTACCCCGAGGCCGAACTGGCGCTCATCACCTCGCTGCGCACCGACAAGTCGGAATGCGTGCGCCTCGACGCCGCCCGGGTGCTGGCGGTGGGTTGCTGCGCCACCAAGCGCACCATCGAGGCGCTGACGGTGTGCGTGAACGGCTCAAGCGCCGACGGCAACCCTCCGGAGAACTCGCCTCGCGTGAGGGAGATGGCCCTGGTGGCCCTCCAGCGCGCGCTCAACTGCTATGTGGAGAAGGAGGAACCTGTCAGGCCCGAGGTTCCGCCCATGCCCATGGCACCCGCCCCCCCCGCCGGCGCCGCGCCGCCTCCCGCCCTGCGTCCCGCGGCGTTCACCGCCCGGGCCCAGGCCGACGACGACGAGGCGGCCCCCGTGGCGACTCCCCTGCGCGGAAAGATCATCCTCGGCGAACCGGCCTCGCCCGTCGCGGCCGAGGGGATGAAGGGCGCCCGGCCGGCCCAGGCCGCCGCCGACTCCAGGACCGTCATTTCCCAGGCCATGCAGGCCGTCAGGCGGGGCAAGGCCGTCATGCCGGCGCGCGGCGCCGATTGCCCGACCCTGGCGCGCGAGCAGCGGAGCCTCACCGGCTTGTTCGCCTACGCGATGAAGTCGCCCCCGCCCGCGAGCATCCGCCAGGGGGAATCCGCGGCGACGGCCCGGCCCGCGGAGATGGTGATCCCGGCCGACCGCGGCCTGATCGGCTCGCCGGTCCAGCCCTGAGCCGGGGTCATTCCAGGAGCGCCAGGTCGGCCTTGGCCGGCGGCCCCGGCGCGAGCTCGACCTTCGCCGAGGCGGAGCGCCCCGACCCGGCCTTGGCGGCGCGCACGGTGTAGGCGCCTTTCTTGATATTCTCGATCTTGTACTGGCCCTTTTCGTCTGTCTTCGCCGAGCCCGCCTTCATTCCCTTGGCGTCGAGCAGCAGCACCTCGATGTTCGCCTGCGGCCGGCCGCCCTCGCTGACGACGCCGGCGACCGAGGGCTCCGCCAGCGGGCGCGGGGTTCCCGCGGGAATCGAGCGCGTGAACACCGACGCGATCCCCGCGTTGCTGGTCGCCACCATCGACACGGAAAGGGGCCCCTTGAGGTCGGCGGGCGCTGAAAGCGCGACCGTGGCCACCCTTCCGTTGAGCGCCACCGGGTAGGTGGCGGCGCCGTCGGCGGGGCCGGGGCGTCCGCCGGGGCCCGCGACCGGCGCGCCCGAGAACGCCACCAGCTCGCGGATGCCCGATTCCGGCGGGTCGAGCGCCACCACGACCGGATACGCCGAGCCCGGAACCGCCGCCTTGGGAAGCCCGGAGATGTCGACGAAACGCACGGGCGCCGGATCCACGAACACCGCCTCCTCGAGCGAGTCGACAACTTCCCCCCCGGCGCCGACAAGCCGCAGGCGCACCTTCTTGGCGCCCTTGGCGCCCTCGATGTCCCAGTCCAGGCGCCAGGTGGATTCCTCGCGGCCGATCTCCCAGGCGGCGCCCTCGGAGGGCTTGATGTTCACAACCGAACGCAAGCCCTGGGGAAGGACCTGCGACTTCTCGATGTTCGTGAACCCGGGCCCGCCGAGAAGCTCGAGCCTGAGCGTCGCCCCATCCGGAGCCGAGGTTGCCCAGCATTCGATGCGGATCGCGGGCTCGGTCGGCGGGAGCTTTCCGGCGGGATCCTCGGCGGGCGGAACATAGCGCGCCTCCAGCCCGAGGTACGGCTTCCTGACAAGCTCGGCGCTTTCCAGCGACTCCCCGGGGCGGAAATCGGCCCGCAGCCTAAAAAGCATCGGCGCTCCGTCGATGTTGATGGTGAACTGGCCCTCGCCCATGGAATCGGGCGAGCGGATGATGCCTCCCTGCTCGAGGTACACGGGGGATCCGTCGGCCGGCAGGACGGCCTTGGTGTTGCCCGGTCCCAGGCGCAGGATCTTGCGGGTGTCGAGGACAAGCTCGACCCGGCAGGGGGGCTGTCCCAGTGGCGGCCGGCGCGCGCGCAGTCCGATCCTCAGGCGCGTGGCGCCCCCGCCCGCGGGATCGGCTCCGATGGTGGCCGAGGCGATCTCGACGATGTCGGCGGGCTCCTGCCGCAGCAGGCGGAACTCACGGGACACCACCGGCCCGGAGGGGTTCGCCTGGTCGCGCAACTCGATGACAAGCGTCGCCGGCAGGCTGGAGGCGAGCGGGGACGCCGCCCGCGGCGCGGTTCCCATCGGCGGCATCCCCGACGGCGCTCCGCCCAGCAGGTTTTCCAGCGGCACGGGCACGACCGCTCCGGCGGGAACAGCGATGTTGAGCGGCCCCATGACCCTCTCGCCCTCACGCCCCCTCAGCTTGGCGATGAGCGAGATGTTCGACGCCTTGGCGGGATTGCCCCTCAGCCTGGGGTACAACTTCCGGACGGAACCGGAACCGCGCATCAGGACATCGTCGCCCAGGAGCGACGAGTCGTCGGGCGCCCCGCTCATCAGGATGGCGGGGAGGTCGCCGGCCGGATCGGGCAGCACATTGATCAGCACGGGCGTCGACCGCGTGCCTGCCTTGAGTTCGATGACGACGGGCATGGAGCGGGCCGTCGCGGCCCGGGCCGGCGAACCTTTCCGCTCGAGGCGAACGGCGACCGTGCCGCCCGCGGCGTCGCGCTTCACCCCCATGATCTTCGCGACCACGGGGGAGTCGGCCGAGGGAATCAGGCCGACCTCGGGCCTGAGGTCGTCGGGGCCGTCGAGGTACCAGCGGACCTGGACATCGGCGCCGCTCCCCTCACCGGGCAGGTAAACCGGCGGTGGCGGATCGGCGATGATCTCGGTCGTGGGACTTGGGGAGTTCCGGCCGATCACCAGGCTTGACTGGTCCCTCCAGAAAGACGGGTCGAGGCCCACGGCGGTGAGGTGCCGGAAACGGGTCTCCATCCACGAGATGTGTCCCTGCCTGAGAACGCGCCGGTTGATCGATTGCGGGTTTGTGGACAGGTCGTCAAGCCGGGTGACCGACAGCCAACCCGGATACATCATGTTGTAAAAGATCGACATCCTTTCGTTTTGCCTGATGAATTCGGGGATATCATTCAGGAAGATCGTCCTGAGCAGCGCGCCCGCCTGCCCCCAGGTCCGGGAATCGCTCCGGCCCGACCTCAGCACGGCGATGATCCCCGCCAGCTTGTCCATCGACGGTCCCTCGAGGCCGCCCGTGGAGATCATCCGGTGGGCGAGTTCGAGCCTGTCCAGCTCGACCGCGCCCCTCCAAGGCGACCAGGCCAGGTCGCGGTAGTTGAAGCTCGGAAGCGGCTGGGGAATCGACATCGCCGCCATGTCGGCCTTCTCCTCGGCGATGGTCGCTTGAGCGAGGGCGTCGATCAGCTTTTCCCGGGTCGCGATCAGCCTCTTCCTGTCTTGCCACGAGATGCCGTAAAGCCTGCCGACCGTGTCGAGTTCCTGGAGGACCGATGTCGACATGCTTCCGCCGTTGACCAGCTTCTCGAAGTCGGCGATCCCTTGCTGGCTCGCCTGCGCGTGGATCTGGTCGCGGATGGCGCGGAGTTTCTTCCACGAGACCCGGATGGTTCCCATCGCCGCCTGGGCCTGCTGGATGTCAAGGCTGCGGTTGCGGGGGAACTTGCGCACCATCTGGATCAGCTCGTCGCACCTTTCGGCGTATTCGCGCCATCCCGCGGGCAGCGGGGTGGGAAAGGCCAGCAGGCTCGCCAGGTCGAGGGTGGAAAGCTCGAGTTCGCCGGTGGCCCCGACCAGCACCTCGTGGAAACCCTCGACAAAAAGGGCCGTCACCCCGGCGGAATCGAGCCTGGCCCTGGCCTCGGCGCCGTGCATGGCGGGACTGTTGGCCGCCAGCCAGGTTCCCAGCATGCAGGACTCGCACATCTCGTCGGTGATGCCGGGAATCCAGACATACGATTCCCACTTGGCGGCGACCTCGTTGACGGAACGGTTCACGGAAAGAACCCGCCTGGCCAAAAGCGGGTCGACCTGCCCGGAGGCGCACAAGCCGGCGAACTGGACAAGCAGCCTGCCCTCGGCGGTGACCGCCTCGCGGTGGTGCGCGCCGACGAACGCCGCGAGGAACTCCAAGTGAAGGGGCGTCGGCTGCTGGATGGAGGAGGCGACGGAAACGGCAAGGGCCTCCGCGGCCCCCTTGGAGAGGCCAGGATATGCCTTGAGGAAGCCGTCGATTCCCGCCTTGGTCGCCGCCGCCGAATCCATCGGCTTCGCCGCCGCAGCCGCGACCGCCGGGATCATCGCGTCGGCCAGCGCCCTGGCCGCCTCATCGGGCAGGGAGATCAACCCCGCCTCCCCGAGCATTCCCAGCGTTGAATAAGCGCCGGGAACGGGCAGCATGGCGATCTCCTCGCCCGACATCTTCCGCAACGCCTCGATGTCGGCCTCCAGTCGCGCGAGAGTCTTGTCGCTGTTGGTGGCCAACATGTGCGCGACGGTTCCATTGAGCGCGAGGAAGAACAGCCTCGACCGGATCCTCGGGTTGATCGTGGCGCGCAACCCGACGCCGAACTCGTCGAGGAGTTTCCAGGCGAGTTCTATCTGCTTGGGCAGGTCGGAAGCCTCCTCCAGCGATCGGGCCGACGACTCGGCGGAGGGGTCGGGCGGCGGGTTCCTGCCTGGCACCGAGAGGACGAATTGCCCGGCGGACGGCGGGCTCCGCAGGACGGGATACTGCCTCTCGACATTGTTCTCGTAGACCCACCTGTCGATGCGGGGCCCGATCGTGTCGACAAGTTCCGACAGGAAAACCTTGCCGAGCCTGGCGCCGTCACAGCCAGGCCGGGCGGGCAGCCGGCCGGCGAGCGCGTCGCCGAGAAAATGGCAAAAGACCGATCCGCCAAGAGCCCTGCTAACATGCGACCGCTGGCCGGCGTCGCACGGCAGAAGCAGGTGGAACCTTTCTCCGGGAGACTTTGCCGCGGCCGCGCGCGAGTCGTATTCGGCCAGCGCGCGCTCGGGAATGTCGAAATGGGCGATGCCGGCCGGGATGTTCACGAACAGGTTGCAGATGTCAAGGATGAGCAGTTTCTGCCGGGCGCGGCACTTTTCCATCACCTCGTAGACCGATGAAAGCTCGATGGCGCCCTGGATCGACTGGCCATTCGAGTCGGTGGCCGGCTGGGTGCCGCCTGACACCGTGGCGTCGGCCGGGAGCACCCCGACCTTGCCCTCGGAATTCACGAAGGCGCGCGCGGCGAGGTACACCACGGCGTCGTCCCACGGTGATACCGCCTCCACCCTGGCCAGGACTCCCATGAGCGCCTCACGCGAAAGGCTCAGGTCGCTCACCGTCTGCACGCGGTCGAACGCGGCGCCCGAGGACATCGACAGGCGGTCGATTTCACCGAACGGGATGGAGGGAATGCCTCGCTCCGATTGCTGGGAGATGAAAATCGGGAAAAAGACCGGGGTTCCCGGCCGGCCAAGCCAACTCACCACGCCGGCGAGCGCGCCGATGAGCGCCATCGACACGCCGGCGGCCAGCAGGAAGCGGACTCGCACCACTTCCCTTGGGGATCCCGACGCGCCGCGTCCGTCATCGGCCCAGGGATGCCCGGGAGCCGGGGAATCGGCATCCGCGGCCGCCGGCTCCCCGGCGGAACGGACGGGAGCGTCGGCGCTCATGGCGAACCTTCCCGGGTTGCCTTGCCAATCCGGGGGAAAGGCAGCAGGGGCCGGGGCCTTTCATCGTTCTCCTCGGCCGTCCCCGTCCGGTCGAAGCGGACATGGAACCCCCGGGAAACGGACTCCTCCTTGATCCGGGAAAGCGACCGGAACTGGATGGACGCGATCCGTGAAACGGTCGTCTCGTCCACCGGCCAGAAGACCGAGGCGGCCTTTCCAGCCTCCGCGTGGACCAGATGCTGGCTGCCCTCCACCGGATGGCCGTCGAGAAACGCCAGGGACAGGCCCCTCGGCGGCGCGCCCTCGGCGGGCGGCGCGCAGCGCGTTCGCGCCACCAGGCACTTTCGCACCGACCAGTTCTCGGGGCCGTCGGGAACGAGCCTCGACTCGATCCTGAGCGACTCCACGAGGCATGGAACTCCGTCGATGACCATCGGTTTCGATTCAAGCCCCGTCACCGTGGTGAAGTCGTTGCCCTTGCGGAACTCGCGGTCGGCCGCCATCGTTTTTTCGGGCAGCCACCATGCCTCGAGCGACGCCTCCTCCGGGCCTCCCGTCGCGCGGGACGCCGGCCACGCGGGCGAGGCCACCGACCAGCAGGGCGACGGATACCCGAACTCGTTCCAAAACCTGACGGGGCCCCTCGCCCCGGCCTTGGTTCCCAGTTCCCACCAGGCGAAGCCGGGCTTGGGCTGGCTCAGGTCGGTTTCCCGGGCGTCCCAATCCTTCTCAAGGGCCGCGAGCATCATCACTCCAGGCTTGTCCTTCTTGTTCTGGGCGATGCCGGCGGTCCAGCCTCCCGACTTGCGCGTCGGTCGGCCCGGGAGGTCGGCCATCATGCCCAAGCGGCGGGCCTCCTTGCCTCGCGACAGGCCCACGAGGAGGCAGTCGGCCGGATCCAGCCGGGCGATCCCGAGCAGGCCGCGCGCGCCGGCGCCGCGAACGAAATATTCCCCGGCAGGCAGCGACGGATGAACCCACTTGTCGATGAAGCCCGACAACCCCGCCTCGAATCCGCCCAGCGGCTGCGTCGGCACGGGAATGTTGTCCGCCGTCTCGAGGGCGAACCGCAATTCGCGCCTCATCGAGTTCTCCATCTGGCTGACCAGTTCCTGAAGGTGCGAGGCCGAGGAGTACCCCCCGGGTGGAGACAGCTTGCCGAGCGGTTCGAAGTCGGCGGCGACGGCCAGGTCCTCGGCGCCCGCCTGGAAGCCGATCACCCGCACCTGGATTCCCGAGCCGGCGAACAGCTTGAGCACGAGCGCCGGAATCTGCAGCTTGTCCGGATTGAGCTTCGGATCACCAAGGGCCCGGTTGTCCTGCCCGTCGGTGAGGGCGATCAGCGTCATGGGGCCGCGGGCAGCCCCCTGCGCCGCGAGGTCGCCCGCCGCCTTGTTCATGGCCGAAAGCAGGGGGGATTTGTTCCATGGAACGATCTCGCCTTCCCGGAAACGCCTGGCCAGCCTCGCCGCCACGGCGCCCGGATCCACCCCCATGATGGTCGGCCCCAGCACGGGGACCACATGTTCCTCGGGATTGTCCACGGTGCGCGCCGGGCCCACCGCCTGGCCGAACACCCAGACGGTGATGTTGACGCCGGGGGGCAGTCGGGCGACCACAGCCTCAAGCGCGGCGGCCACCTGAGCGATCTTGCCCGGGTTGTCGCCATCGGCACCCATGCTGCCCGAGCAATCCACCACGATGGCCACCGATCCCTTGGCCTGCCCGCCCTCGGCGACGGCATCCTTCGAGGCCCGCAGGGACAGGGTCGCGTTGCCCGACGCCGGAAACGCCGTCGACACGACCGGCGGCGTGGCGTGCAACCCGACGGGAATGGTGAGCGAAACACGCTGCCCGCGGTAAATGCAATTGACCACCGCGCGGGAATCGAGGCGCCCGATGGCGATCGGCGCCCGCAAATCCTGCCCCTTCGCGATGTATTCCGATTCCAGCATCACATCGAACGGCTTCGCGGACAACGCGAGGCTGGCGTCCGGCATGTCGATCAGGCGGCGATCGACGCGGCGCTCGGCGGGCCGCTGGATTTCAGGCCCGGGAGCCACCTCGACTTGCGCCTTGCCCCCGGGAATCGATCCGCCCGCCACCGGACCCGCCTCGAACTCCAAACGGATCGACGGCTCCGTCGTCCAGTGGATCATTCCCGTGATTTTCTGGCGCGCTCCATTCTCGCCGATTCCGACCATGCCCACGGAGATCTCACCGGGAAGCGCGGCGAGCGACCTGACTTCCTCGAGGCCCACGGGCGCGGGACCACGCGAGGCGTCCGCGATGAGGTTCTGCATCGCGGCCCTGTAGTAGGGAACCTTCTCCCCGTCGCCCGCGTACAGGTGCTCGGCCCAGGCGCGCTTCGCCTGGAACACGAGCAGGTTGTTCAGCCAGCAACGGCGCAGGTCGGAACCCGGTTCCCTCCTGATGCTCTCCGATGTCGCCGTCTGGGTCCCGATGCGGGCGAGCCTGTCGGCCCTGATCAGCAGGCCCAGCTTCTCCTCCGGCCTGGCCCGGGCAACCTTTTGAGCAAATTCGGATCCGTTGTTTTCATAAATGGAGAGTCGCATGCCGATCTGCCGGCCGGCGCGGGCGACCGCGTCAAGGCCCTCGTCCGGCTGGATGGAATAGGTGCGCACCATCTCGGCGACTTGGTCGAACGGCTCGAAAACGCTGTCGGTGGCCACCGTGTTGTCGTCGAAAATGGACTTGCCGATCATCGCCATCGCGAGCCTTCCGACCCGCGGGACATTCGTTTCCCGCTGCGTGGCCACCCTCATCTTCTGCTGCGGCCTGGCCACCAGCGATTCCGGATCGACTGTTCCCGGAACCCGGGATAGCTTGGACATGGCCCTGGTCTCGATGA
>JAGWVO010000690.1 GCA_018970845.1 Planctomycetota bacterium | reverse complement strand
CTCAATACCAACATGATAAGCGCTTGGGTATGCGCTGGCAAGCACTCTTTACCTTCCACAGGCGCCGACTATCACAAACAACAAGATGCGATCACTGAATCATGCGCGTGGAAGATGCCTTCCGCTTGGTGCCAGCAAGTCGCCCCGCGGGGTGAATTTCGTGCTCCTGACGAGGCACGGCACCCGTGTCTGGCTCGTGATCAGCGATGTTTCCGGTGAACTCATCGGAGAACTCCCCCTTCATCCACGAGGCAACCGAACGGGGGATCATTGGCATATCGAGGTCATCGGCCTGCCCGAAACTTTCACCTATGGCTGGCGTGTCGATGGCCCGCGTGACGGCAGGCACAGATTCGATGGAAACCGGATCCTTTTCGACCCCGCCTGCACCGCCATCTCCGGCGGCCATCCATGGGGCGCGGTTCCCCTTGACCGTCGAAGCCTGTTTGTCCGCAGGCCGTTCGATTGGCAAGGCGATGTGCCGCCATGCCTGCCCTTGGAAGATTCCCTCATATACGAATTGCATGTGAGGGGATTCACGGTCCATCCTTCGTCGATGGTGGCTCATCCGGGCACCTTCATGGGCCTGGTGGAAAAAATACCACACTTGAAGGGTTTGGGCGTGACGGCCGTGGAACTGTTGCCCGTCCACGAGTTTGATGAAAACGACTGTCCGTTCAGGGATCCGGACACCGGCGCGCCGCTGCGGAATTTCTGGGGTTACAACACGATCGGCTTCGCGGCTGTCAAGGCGGCCTACGCTTCCACGGGAGGAACCAACGGGCAGATCGCCGAATTCAGGGAGATGGTTCGCGCCTTCCACCAGGCGGGGATCGAAGTAATCCTGGATGTCGTTTTCAACCATACCGGTGAAGGAAACTCGCTCGGGCGCACGACTTCCTTCAGGGGCATTGACAATGAGATCTTTTACCTTCTGGATTCCGCCGGGAATTACCTCAACTTTTCCGGTTGCGGCAACACCGTCAACTGCAACCATCCGCTTGTCCGCGACCTGATCCTGACATGCCTGCGCTACTGGGTGGCCGACATGCATGTCGACGGCCTCCGTTTCGACCTTGCCAGCATCCTCGGAAGGGACCGCTTGGGCAGGGTTCTTGTCGACCCGCCCGTCGTCGAGACCATTTCCGAGGACGGCGTCCTGGCGGATACCAAACTGATCGCCGAACCGTGGGATGCCGCCGGCCTTTATCAGGTTGGCCTTTTTCCCTATGGCGGCAGGTGGAGCGAATGGAATGGCCAATACAGGGATATCGTGAGGCGATTTTGGAAGGGTGACGAGGGGATGGCCGGTCCCCTGGCCACCCGCATGTGCGGCAGCGCCGACCTGTATGAGAGTGCCGGCCGCAAGCCGATGCATTCGGTGAATTTCATCACCTGCCACGACGGTTTCACCCTCGCCGACCTCGTGAGCTTTGAGCGCAAGCGCAACAGGGCCAACGGCGAGGACAACCGCGATGGCTGCAACCACAGTCATTCCTTCAATTGCGGCCATGAGGGACCGACCGATGATCCCGGCGTGATCGCATTGAGGGCGCGCATGGCCCGCA
>JAGWVO010000689.1 GCA_018970845.1 Planctomycetota bacterium | reverse complement strand
CCTGCCGCTGAATCCTTCCAACGGTGATTTTTCGGGCAGTTGACTTTGGCTTCTCGACTTCCTCCCGAAGATCACTCATTCTCGTCTTGATGTCAGCTTGCAATTTCTCACTGGCCTTGTGTTTGGGCAGTAGCACCCACATTTGTTTAAGCCAATCAAGTTTTTCGGCGGGCGAAGACGCTTTTTTATATTGGGATTCCGCTTCGTGGTATTGTGGGGTCAAATTCACTGCCATTTCATATTTCCGTCAAATTGCTGATCCTGAACATGCATCCTTTTGAGAAATAACATATTACATCCATGGACCCTTGTTTTTTGCTTTCTTGGGAATCGCACAAGATGAAAACATTGTTTGAACAAGTTGAAGAATCAGCTTCAGCCATATCTGGAAAATGGAATGGCAGACCGCGGGTTGGATTGGTTTTGGGCACTGGATTAGGCAATCTAGCCAATTCCATTCTGTCGGAAGTCGAAATCCCTTATGACCAAATTCCACATTTTCCAAGATCAACGGCGCCAGGCCACCATGGGCGTTTCATTGGCGGGAGCCTTGAGGGCATTCCTGTGGCCGCCATGGACGGAAGGTTTCACAAGTATGAAGGGTATTCCCTTGCTCAGATAACATTACCCATTCGTGTTTTCAAAAAACTCGGCTGCGAATACGTGATTTTGAGTAATGCATGCGGCGGGCTCAATCCCCAATGGAATAAAGGCGACATCATGATCATCGAGGATCATATCAACCTCCTTGGTGATAACCCGCTAATTGGACCGAATGATGAAAGATTGGGGGTCAGGTTCCCGGATATGAGCCAACCATATGACCGAGCTTTGATTCAATTGGCACAAAAGGAAGCACTATTAGAAGGAATTCATGTTCACAAGGGCGTTTATGTCGCTGTTACCGGACCTTGTCTCGAAACAAGAGCTGAGTACAGGTTCCTCAAGGCTATTGGTGCCGATGTCGTCGGCATGTCCACGGTACCTGAAGTCATCGTAGCCGTTCATGCTGGACTAAAAACCTTGGGATTTTCGATCATCACAGACATGTGCCTTCCGGATGCATTGGAGCCAGCCAATGTCGAGGAGATTATCAAAGTGGCAAAAAATGCCGAAGGCATTCTCACGCGTCTGGTCAAGCGAGTCATTCAAAAAGAGAGGACTCAGGCATAAAACTGAGTCCCCTGGTCTTCTTCAAGCCAGCCCTAACGATTTGACCAATAGAAAGGGGCATTTCCCTGACCGGGGATGTAGGCCCCTGGCTGCATGGAACCTTGGTTAGGTTTACCAGCAGATTGATTGGGCCAATACGGATAAGCGGGGGGTGCTGGATTTTGAAAATACCCATCGTATGGATAAAACATATACCAAGGTGCTGAGTAAATTCCCGCTCCGCAACCAAAGGGGCGATAGGGTCCGAAGCCAACGGGTCCTCCGGGCGGGCCGGCGCCACCCAGCAAACCCCAATGGCTGGACCCCCTGCCCATCGTTCCGGGAATGTAGCCGCTTCCGCCAGCATGGCTGGTGGATGAGGCCAAAACCAGAATGGCCATCCCCAAGGCCATTTT
>JAGWVO010000688.1 GCA_018970845.1 Planctomycetota bacterium | reverse complement strand
TGGCCGCGGAAATGTCATTGACCAGGTAGAAGAAATACTTGGGAGGAAACCGGGAAGCGTCGAGCACGTTGGCGGTGTTGGCCTTGGGGGTGCCCAGAATCTTGTTGTGCGGATTGCCGACTTGGCCTGTCATGGGGTTTTCAGGCAGGATGTTCCAAAAATCCTGGGAAACACCCGTGCTTTCACCATGGCCGCGGAAGTCGAAGGAAAGAACGGAATGGCCGTCGGCCTGAAGGGCCCCGGCGAGGTCGGCCCAACCATCCTGGGCGCTGCTGCCACCCTTGCCTTTTTCGAAACTGTGAAGAAGCAGGAAAGTGCTGCCTTTCTTTCCCTTGCTGCCCGGATAGAACTTGCCGATCAGCGTCACTCCATCGACGGTGTCGAACTTCACCTTGTCGGCCTTGGCCTCGGCGGCCTGGGCCGACGCGAAACTGGCGATGAGGACAAGCGCTGCGGCGGTCATGGGTTTCTCCACAAACTGTTGACTATTCCAAATCTAAGTGCGGGCGCCGGGCCGATCAAGAACTTCCCGGCCGGTTCATCGGGAAGGAACGACCCTTCCCAGCGCATAATTGCGTTTACCCTTCCTTACCAACAGGTATTCCCCATGCAGCAGGGTTTCCCCCGCGACGGGAGACTGGAATGCGTCGCGGGGCCAAGGCCGATTGTTGATGTAGACGCCCCCTCCCTCGACATCCTTGCGCGCCTGGCCCTTGCTTGATGAAAGGCCCGACATCACCAGCAAATCGGGAGCGCTGAGGCCGGAGGCCCATCGTTCCGCCGGAATTTCGAACGCCGGAACATCGCCCATGAGTTCAGCCAGGGCCTTGGGCTTGAGCAACGCGGGGTCGCCTCCGAACAGCACGCCGCTGGCGGCTTCGGCCTCCAGCCTCGCCGGTTCGCCATGCACGAGATCGGTCACGGCGCGCGCCAGGGCCGCGTGCGCCTCCCGACCCTCGGGCCGGGCGGCGTGCGCCGATTCCAACCGTTCGATTTCCCCGCGGGAAATGAAGGTGAAGTACTTGAGATAACGGATCACATCCCGGTCATCCACCCGGATCCAGAATTGGTAGAACCGGTAGACGCTGGTCCGGGCCGGGTCGAGCCACAACGCCCCCGCCTCGGTCTTGCCGAACTTGGTGCCGTCGGCATTGGTGATGAGGGGGAGGGTGAGGCCATAGGCGTCGTCAAGGCCTCGCTTGCGGATCAGTTCCGTGCCCGCGGTGATGTTGCCCCATTGGTCGCTTCCGCCAATTTGCAGGGCGCATCCGTGCTCGGCCCTCAGATGAAAAAAGTCATATGCCTGAAGCAGCATGTAGCTGAACTCGGTGTAGCTGATGCCCGCGTCCCGGTCCTCCATCCGCTGCCTGACGCTTTCCTTGGCAACCATCGCATTCACGGTGAAGGCCTTGCCGACATCCCTGAGGAACTCAAGGAAACCAAAGCGGCCGAGCCAGTCGTGGTTGTTGAGCACGAGAGCGGCGCGCGGCCCGGGGGTGAAATCAAGGAATCGGGCCAATTGAGCGGAAACTCCCCTGATATTCCGTCCGAGGGCATCGGAGTCGAGGAGGT
>JAGWVO010000111.1 GCA_018970845.1 Planctomycetota bacterium | reverse complement strand
AGGAATCGACGAGCCAACCTTCGGTCATGCGGAATGTCTTGTGCTTCCGCTCCCACGCCGCATTCTCCGGGGTTTCCCACAGACTCAGGACGATGGCCTGCTTGCCATCGGGCGACCACCCGGCGAACTGCGTCCAGGCGTGCTCATTCGTCGTCAGCTCCTTGGCGAGCACCCTTCGCCCCGTGCCGTCGGCCCGCGCCACGCAGGCGCGGTTGGTGACCCAGTTGGCGAACTGGCCCCCCTCGAGATCGTTGCGACCTTCCGTGTAACCGATCAACTGCGTGGGCTTCTCGGCAGCGGCGGCGACCGGGGCGAGCAGGAGCACCACCAGCATTCGAACGAAATATCGTCGTGCCAATCTCCACACGCTGTGGCGAGGATGGTTCCAACGGATCATTGAGATGGCTCCCACCATGGGCAAAAAGATACCTGTGCCGTTTGGGCCACGCAATGATCGAACAATCAGGGACATGGTGCAAAAGCGAGTTTTTAAGAGCCCTGAACGGAGTGAGGGGCTGGAGTTGAAAAATCAGTCACATGCTGCCAGCTCGATGTTTCGCCCCTCACTGCGTTCAGGGCTCTCAAGCGTTGAACGGATTCAAAAAGGAGCCGCAAACGCAGGCGCATTGCGCCGGAGTGAACAGGTCGTTTCCGGATCCATCCCGCTCACTCCGCCTTGGGTTTTGTTCGGGACTCTTTTGTGTTCCCTGAATTGGGATGGGTTTGTTGCCCGGCGATTCAGACGCTTCCCCCGGCGGAACGGAGGGTGTTGGCCAGCAGCATGGCGATGGTCATGGGGCCGACGCCGCCGGGAACCGGGGTGATGGCACCCGCCACCCTGGCCACCTCGTCGTAGGCCACATCGCCGCACAGGGAGCCATCGGCCAGGCGGTGGATCCCCACATCAATCACCACCGCGCCGGGGTGGATCATGTCCGCCGTCACCCAGCGGGGCTGGCCGAGGGCCGCCACCACGATCTCCGCCTGCCGAAGGATAATGGGGATATTGTTCGACTTGCTATGGCAAACGGTGACCGTGGCATCGACACCCTTCTGCAGCAGCACCAGCGCCAAACTCTTGCCCACGATGCTGCTGCGGCCGAGGATGGCGACTCGCTTGCCCGACCAATTGACGCCCGAGCGCCGGCCGAGTTCCCACACCCCCTGCGGCGTGCATGGCAGGTAGCGGGGCCGGCCATCGGCGAGAAGGCCGAGGTTGTCCGGATGCAGGCCGTCCACATCCTTGGCCGGGTCGATCTCGTCGAGCACCGCCGCGGTGTCGAGGTGGCCCGGGAGGGGCAATTGCACGAGGATGCCGTGAACCAGCGGGTCGGCGTTGAGCTTGCGCACCAGCGCCACCAGCTCGGCCTGGGCGATGTCGCCCGGCATCTGGTGCAGCCAACTGGCCATGCCGGCCTTGTCGCACGCCTGCCTCTTGTTGCGCACATAGACATGGCTGGCGGGGTTGTCGCCCACCAGGACCGCGGCCAGCCCGGGAACCGTTCCGGTTGCCGACTTGAGCCTGGCCGCACCCGCGGCGATCTCGTCGCGGATCCGCTGGGCGATCGCCTTGCCGTCGATGATGCTGGCCGTCATGTCGGTTCTCCCGGCGGTTTGGCGAGGTGGATGTCGGCGCCTTCGCCGCGGCGGATGACGGCGCCCTGCCAGTCGGCGAGGTCCACCAGCGCCTCCAGTTCCCGCGACAGGGCTCCCAGGGCGAACAGGGTGCCCGCCTCGCGGCAGGCGGTTTCGGCCAGGTTCCAGGCGGGAGCGTCAAGCGGCTGGTCGTCGGCGGGTTCGCCGAGGTCGACATGCCCGCCCTTGCCGATGACAAGGCATCCCGCGGCGATGGCGGACGCCGGGTCGAGTGGCGCGCCCGTAGCCTTGCACTTGCCCACAATGGCCACGACCCGGGGGCCTGCCTGGGCGCCCGGGTCGTCGCGGTCGTGCCGGCAACCGTGATCGCCGTGGATCACGCGTTGGCCTTCTTGAAATATTCCTGGGAACCCTTGGGATCGGCCTTCATGGTGGCGTCGCCCTTCTTCCAGTTGGCGGGGCACACCTCGCCGACCGTCTCGAATTGCTGCAGGGCATCGACCATGCGCAGGGCCTCGTCCACGCTGCGCCCCAGCGGAAGGTCGTTGACAAGCATGTGGCGGACAACGCCCGCCTTGTCGATCAGGAACAGGCCGCGCAGGGCGACGCTGTCATCGGGCAGCAGCACCCCGTAATCCTTGGCGATTTTCTTGGTGAGGTCGGCGACGAGGGGATAGCGCACCCCACCGAGGCCGCCCTGGGTTCTCGGGGTCTGGTTCCAGGCGAGGTGGGTGAACTGGCTGTCGATCGACACGCCGATCACCTCGGTGTTGCGCTTCTTGAATTCGTCGAGCTTTTGGTCGAAGGCGATGATTTCGGTCGGGCAGACGAAGGTGAAGTCGAGGGGGTAGAAATACAGGACGACATACTTTCCAAGATAATCAGCCAGATTGATATTCTTGATTTCCGATCCGACGACCGCCGCGGCGTTGAATACCGGCGCGGGCCTGGTGACGAGCGATGACATGGCAACCTCTTTCCCTGTGGTGTTTTGGAGCATCGACCCTGTCATGATTAGGGAGGGGAAGGCATCTTGGTCAATCCCCGCGGCGCGCGGGGCGATTCGGGCGCCCCGGAAAGGCTTGAAACGCGCCACCTCGCCGCCTAGCAGATAAAATAAGCAACTTGAGAAGCCGTTGTCGGTTTCCCGAACACCGACTGCCAAATGGATCACTTGGCCATGATGGTTGAAATCGAACATCTTTCCAAGTACTTCGGACCCGTCCTAGCCGTCAGCGATGTGTCGCTCAGGATCGGCCGCAACGAGATTGTGGGCCTCCTGGGAAACAACGGCGCCGGCAAGAGCACGCTCATGCGGATGCTCACCACCTTCCTTCCCGCCACCAGCGGGCGGATCACGGTGGATGGTTTCGATGTGCTCACCCAGTCGCAGGATGTGCGCAGGCGCATCGGCTACCTTCCCGAAAGCATTCCCCTGTACCCCGAGATGCGCGTGGAGGAATACCTGCGCTACCGGGCTCAGTTGAAGGGACTCGACCGCGGCAAGGTGCGTCCCCGCATCGAGAATGTGCTGGGCCGTTGCCGCCTTGGCGATGTGCGCCGCCGGCAGTGCGGCACCCTGTCGAAGGGTTTCCGGCAGAGGGTGGGCCTTGCCGACGCGCTTCTGGCGGAACCGGCGCTGCTGATCCTCGACGAACCGACCGACGGGCTCGACCCCGGCCAAAAGCAGGAGGCGCTGGCCCTGCTTCGTGACCTCGGCCGCGAGCACACGATTGTCTTCAGCTCCCACCTGCTGGGCGAGGTGGAGTCGCTGGTGGACCGCATCGTCATCCTCAGGCGGGGGCACCTGGCGCTCGACAAGCGCATCGAGGAACTGCGCGAGGAGGCCGACCGCGAGCGCACCCTGCGCTTTGAGGTCCGGGGCGGCCGGGAGGCGGTCGATGGCGCGTTGCGGAACTGCTCGCTGGGCGATTCGGCCCGGTCGGTGCGGTACAACCCGCTTCCCGACGGCTGGCTGCAGGGGGAATTGCGGCTGCCCGGCTCAATCGACCCGCGTGAGGACCTGGTGCGGCAGATCGCCGGGGCCGGCGTGGGACTGAGGCACATCGAGTTCCACAGGCCCTCGCTGAACGACCGCTGGAACGAGATCAACAACCGGGATGTGGCGTCGCTGGCAGCCGCCCCTTCCGCCTGAACAGGGCCCCCCGGGGCCATCATTTGCCGCAAGTCCGATCCGGAGAGCTTTCATGTCCGATCCGACAGACATCCTGCCCCAGGCAGCGGGGCAAACAGGAGCGCCCGAAGGCCCCGGCCCGTCCCAGATCGTGGACGACGAGTTGGCGGCGCCGCGGATGGTGGGAATCGCCGGTCTCATGGCGCTCATCATCGGTTTTGTCGCCGTGGGGTTCGGCCTGCAGGACAGGGCGTTCGCCATCGGGCCGGGAATCGGCCTTTTGTGCCTTCTGGCCGGGCTCACCGGACTCGTGATCCATGCTTTCATGGAGGACGAGCCGACCCTGAAGCTGGCGTATTTCTGCGGCGGCGTCACGGGTGCCGTGGCGGGAACCGGCGTCCTTTTCCTGGGCGACTGGAGCGTGGCGGCCCGGTCGCTTGGCATGGTTGTCGCGTTGTCGGCGCTGCCTTTGCTGTTGAGCGTGGCGAAGGGCGGAACCCCGGGCCAATCGGTGCTGGGTTGGGTGCCCCGGGGCCTGCTGGTGGCCGGTTCGCTGCTGCTTGCCGGTGGCCTGGCGTGGCAGTTCATCCTCGGCGAGCGGGGCGATTTCGAGTCGATCGGGCTGCCGCTGGCCCTTTCCATCCTCGGCGCGGCTTATTTCCTCGGCGTGCTCGGATTCCTCGGCTGGGAATCGGAACTTTCGTTCCGCGCCGGATGGCTGGGCACCCTGGCCGGATTCGGTGTGGCCCTTTTGGCCCTGGTCCGTTCGGTGCTTCATGAATCGGGTGTCTGGCAGGCGCAGGGAACGGCCTACTTCGTTCCGGCCGGCTACCTGATTGTCGCGGTGTCGCTGCTGGTGGCGGCCGCGGCCTACGCCACCGTTTCCGACAGGGCCACGCTCGTGGTGGCCCGCCGCGAACTCCAGGGCTTTTTCTACTCGCCCATTGCCTATTTCGTGCTGGTTTCGTTCGCCCTGGCCACCTGGTTCAGCTACCAGAACTTCCTCGGCAACCTCGCCGAGGGCAGGGTGCTCGAGCCGATTCTCAATTACTATGTGATCGAACTGTTCCTCATCCTCTGCCTGCTGTTCTCCGTTCCTTTGATCACGATGCGGCTTCTCAGCGAGGAGAAGCGCGCCGGTACCCTCGAGGTGCTGCTCACCGCGCCGGTGGACGAGGCTTCCATCGTGCTTGGGAAGTTCATCGCGGCGTTCATCATGTTCCTGTGCCTGTGGCTGCCGTTCATGCTTTACCTGCTGGCGCTGCCGGTGGGGGCCCAGCCGGGCTTCGACTTCCGGCCGCTGTTGAGCTTCGGCGTGGCGCTCGCCGCCAGCGGAGCGGGGTTTGTGGCCATGGGACTGCTGTTCAGCGCGCTTTCGGGAAACCAGCTCATTGCCGGCGCCCTGACGCTCGTGGGCATGATCGGGCTTCTCGTGCCTTACATCATGCAGTTCAGGCTGATGGAAACCTCGGGATGGGGAACCGTGCTGGGCCACATCTCGTTCCTCACCGGCTGGGAAAGCGCGCTGGAAGGCAAGCTGATCCCGCGGCAGTGGGTTTTCTCGGTGTCGCTGACGGTGTTCTGCCTGTTCTGTTCCGTCAAGGTGCTGGAATCACGCAAGTGGAAATGAACGCCCGGCCGGTTGACAAGCCGGCGTGCGGTTCGGAGGTGAGCGCGACATGAGCGACTGGAAAGCCGAGGAGGCCAAGGCCCGGGACCGGGTGATTCCGCTGCTGACGCTGGCGATCACCGGCCTGGCGCTCTTTTCCGCCGGCCTCATCATCCCGTTTGTCAAAAGGGATTTTTACGAGGTGATCTCCGGGGGTGTTGTCCAGTGGCGGGCCCGGCCGTTTCCCCTGGTGATGACGGGAGTGCTGCTTGTGCTTGGCATCGGGTGCCTTTTGGGCGCCTCAATCCTCGGCCGGGGCGGCGAGCGCGCCAGTCCCTCCGTCAGGAGGCTGCTGTACGGGGCCAACACCCTCGTGGCGGGCCTGTTCCTTGTCGGAATCCTGGCTTTCCTCAATGTTCTCAGCAACCTGCGCCTGGGCCGGTTCGATGTGTTCAACCAGACCTTCGACTACACCCAGGCATCGCTCTACACGCTGGCGCCCAGCACCCGCGACTTCATCTCCAACCTGCGCGAGCCGGTGAACCTGTATTACTTCCACAGCCCGTTCAGCGGCTCAAGCCAGTTCGCCCGCGCCGAAACCGCCACCCTGGTGGAGAACTGCCGGCGGATCCAGCCCTCGCTCGTGACATGGCAGGTGCTTGAGATTCCCAGCGAATCGGGCCTCCGCGAGCTCGAGGACCTGCGCAAGAAGTACCAGTTTCCCGAGGAGCTGGGCCTGTTGGTGGTCATGGGAACCAACCACGAGTTCATCAAGTCGTCCGACCTGGTCTCGCAGCAGCGCTCCGGGCCCCCGGGAGACCCCTCCGGCGGCGCCACGCTCCAATACCTGGGCGAGGGCAAGCTGCTCAACGCGCTGGTGTATCTCTCGGAGAACAAGACCAAGGCCTCGGTGTACCTGACATCGGGCAACGGCGAAATGGGCAAGGGCGATGGAGCCGACCGCTCCGCCGCCATGGGCCAGGTGATCCAGGCGCTGGAAAAAGACAGCTACAAGGTGGAAACCCTGAACCTCGCCGGCAAGTTCCAGGCGATCCCGGCGGACGCCGACATCATCGTCATGGCCGGGCCCAAGAACGACCCATCCCAGCAGGCCGTTGACGCGCTCGAGAAGTTTTTGCAGGGCGGTTCTTCCGGCAAGAAAGGCAAGCTGCTGGTGCTGCTGGGCCCCGAACGCGAGCGCGCCGGAGGCGCCATCGGCTTCACGCCTCTGCCCCGCCTCAAGGGCCTGCTCCGGAAGTTCAAGGTGGATGTCGCCGACCAGGTCGTCGTCAACGGGGAACTACCCCCCCACTCCACCACGATCGCCGTCGCCAATCCCAGGGTGAGCAGTTCGCTCACGAAGCCGATGCGTCGCGGCGGCGGGTTGCTGCCGTTCGAGTTTCCCGAGGCGCGGGTGGTTTCTCCCGTGACGGCCGGGCCGGCGGACGCCGCCGCCCCCTCGCCCCTGTCCGCGGATTCGTTCCTGATCGCCTTTCCACGGTACGACCCGCGGCCTGTCTCCGATTTGTCGCAGTCGTTCGAGGCGCTGGTCAGGTCCGCCGGCTGGGAAAGCGGCAAGAATCCCGCCCCGCCGACCGACGAGCTAACCGTCGGCGTGTCCGTGAGCGATGGCGGGTCACCCCGGTTGGTGGTTTTGGGAAATGCCCGCGGCTTCTCGGATGATTTCCTCGGAAGGCGCGGCGTTTCCGGAAACGCCATCGACCTCGCCTCCACCAGCGTCAACTGGTTGCGCGAGCGCTCGAACCTGGGCGCCAAGCCGTCGGACATGGTGAAGACCGAGCGCAAGACCTACAAGCTGGAACTTGACCAGCGCGCGGCCGGTTTCAGCCGGCTCCGGTTCCTGCCTCCGGCCCTCGCGGTGCTCGCCATCGCGGGCATGGGTGCGGGAGTCTGGCTGATCCGAAGGCGCTGACGAAACGCGAGCACGAGCGAGACCCATCCAATGAATCCGCGCACGACATACATCCTTGGCGGCGTTTTCCTGGCGATGCTGATGCTGGTGGCGCTCGCCGTTTTCTGGGGGCCGGCCAATCCCGAGCAGGGCAGGCATGTCTTCCCCGCCTGGCACGCCTCGACGGCCCTGGACGCCAATCCCGCCGATTCCGTCCTTCGCGTGCGGATCGAGCGAACCGAACCGGCCGCGGAGACGATCGAGTTCGCGCGCGAGGGCAAGGGCGGAGCCTGGCGGATCGGGGCGCCGATGGCCGCAGCCGGCGACAACTTCTCGATCGGCGCCCTGGTGCGGGCCATTGTGGAGGCCCGCCGCGAGGACGACCGCGAGGTGACCGGATCGGCTTCCACCCTCGGCCTCGACAAGCCCGTCGCGACGATCACGCTCACCGACGCCGCCGGTACCGAGCGCACCCTCAAGGTGGGGCGGACCATTCCGGGCGCCACCACCCAGCAGACGGCGGTCGAGTCATCGGAACGCCCGGGAAAGCCCGTCATCGTGGCCCGCCGCGACATCGCCGACATCTTCAAGCCCCTCTCGGCGCTGCGCGACCGCTCCCTCGTGGCCTCCACCGAGGCGGACATCGATTTCCTCGAGGTGGCCGAGGGCAAGAAGGGGCCCGTGTCACTGCGCAAGAAGGATGGCCGCTGGCGTTATGTCGCCCCCGACCTGGGCCCCGCCGACTCCGGGGATCCCGCCGCCCAGACCACCCCGGGCGGATCGGCGGATGTGGGATCGATCCTGAGGGACATCGTCGCCCTGCGCGTGGAGCAGGCCGGCGAAAGGGCCGGCGAGCGCAATGACTTTGTCGCCGACGGTGTGAAGGATGCCGCGGCGTATGGCCTTGATCCGGCCAAGGGCCGGGTGCTGAGGCTCAAGGTCGACCGCGCCGAGACGGTGAAAGTGGAGGGGGGAACCTCCGAGGCCAAGGTGAAGACCGTGACATTGCTGGTGGGTCTCGACAAGAAGGAGGAGATCAAGCCCCAGGGCACTCCTCCCGCCGGGGCGCCCTTCAGCGGATATCCAGCCATGCTTGAGGGTTCGGGCAGCGTCGCGCGCGTGCCCGCCAAGCCGGTCGAGGCGCTGTTGAAGCTCGTGGAAGCCCCCGACATGCTCAGGGACAGGGCGCTCACGCGCCTTTCCGCCGAACCCGATGTCATCGAGATCAGGAACGGCCTGGGGGCTTTCGAGCTTCTCAGGCCGTCGGCGGGCACATGGCAGCTTTGGAAAGCCGGCGCCAAGGAACCGCTCGCGGCCGACACCACCGCGGTCGCCAGCTTGGTGGAGGCGTTCCGCAAGGAGCGCGTCTCGTTCGTGGAAGGCGATCCCAAGGCCCGGGAAAAGGAGCTCGACCTCGACAAGCCCGCCGACAGGCAGGTTTCGGTCACCTTCCGGCTTGCCGGCATTTTGGCGGACGCCCCCAAGCCCGACGAGAAGAAGGACGCGCCGGCGGGCAAGCCCAGGGTTCGCGAGGCCAAGCCCGATGCCGTGATTGTGTTCGGCAAGCGGTTGGGAGAGGAGGTCGCGGCGCGGCGGTCCTGGGGCGACGACACCGCCCTGGTGAAGGCCGGCAAGGGCCTGCTCGACCTCGTGGAACAAGGCTCGCTGTCGTACCTGGAAAAGCGGCTTCCCCCCTTGGCGGCCTCGACCACCGACCTGGCGGGCGAGGCGCTCGCGGTCTCCGTGGCCCAGGCGGACGGCACCGTGGAACTGGCCCGTGAGGCCAAGGACAAGCCCTGGGCTTTCAGCCAGCCGGCGGACCGCAAGGCGTTACCCGTGGGCCCCGACGCCGCCAAAAACCTTGCCTCGGCCCTGTCCGGCCTTCCCGTGCGCCGCTGGATCGCCGAACAACCCGCCGCGGCCCAGCTTGAATCGTTCGGGCTTGCCAAGCCTCGCCTGACGGTGACGATCACCCTTCCCGGCAAGGACGGCAAGAAGGAATCGGCCGCGGCGCAGTTTGGCGCCGACATCTCCGACAAGGGCGAGGTGTATGCCAGGATCGTCGGCAGCGACCGGGTCTTCGCCACCGACAAGGCCGCCCTGGTGCCCCTGCAGGCGCCACTCGAGGATCGCGTTCCGTTTGCCGCGCTCGACGCCAAGAAGGTGGCCCACCTCAAGATCACCGGATGGCAAGGCATCAACGGCACTCCGGTCACCCTTGAGGTGGAGCGCAAGGACGGCGGCTGGGTCGCCAAGGATCCTCCCAAGGATTTCCCGGTGGCCGCGGCGAAGGTCGACGCCCTTTTGGAAAGCATCAAGTCGCTTCGCGTGGACAAGTTCGCCAAGTACTCCGGCGGACCGGATGCGTCACACGAGATCGATCCCGCCAAGAACGGCATGCGGATCGAATGGACGGCCGAGGGCAAGTCCGAACCCAGTTTCCTGTCGCTTGGCAAGGTCGATGGATCGATGCTTCACGCCACCGCCTCGCGTTACCCCGGGGCCGTGATTTTGGTTCCCAAGGCGCCGTTCGACGAGCCGATGCAGGGGCGGGCCAAGTTCAAGCAATGACCCCCAACCGTCCGGCGGATGACCGCGTGAGCCGCGCGGTGCTCGATTGCCTCCGGGACGGTTCATGGGCCCGTTACGACCACGAGCGCCTTGAGTCGTTCGAGGAATTCACGGCGCGCGCCCTCGGGGCCGCCCACG
>JAGWVO010000687.1 GCA_018970845.1 Planctomycetota bacterium | reverse complement strand
CGTTTGGGATTCAATTGGCAGGCCCGGCTGGTTCAGATAAATCATTGCTGCAATTCAGTTTAAGGATTGAGTCTGCACTGTCCTGAATGGGATTTGGATAATCAAAAACACTTGGATATGGTCCTGTCAGTATCATGAATTTCAAGCGCCATGGTCAGCCAATGGCATGCCCTGGAAGCGCCGGCCCTTGGATTGGCAGAAATGAACCATGAAACCCCGTCGGCTCCAAGCAGTGGAGAGGCAAGGGTTCATCTTCATGAACAGTCGCAGCAGCAAGGCCAGGCCAACCATCCCCAGTCATTCTGGCTGTGGGCCATGTGCCTTACTGGCGTGGATTACTTCAGCACCCTTGGATACCAACCTTCGATCGCGTTTACGGCAACAGGATACCTTTGTCCGTTAGCGACCATAGCCGTTGTGTTGGTTACCCTTTTCGGCGCACTTCCCATTTATTCGTTCATTGCCCGCCATTCACACGAGGGTATGGGCAGCCTCGGCCTGCTCACCAGCCAAATTCGTGGCTGGCATGGAAAGATCATCGTCCTGATCCTGCTTGGATTCGCCGCCACGGACTTTGTGATCACCAAGACGCTATCCGCCGCGGATGCCGCCGCCCATGTGATCAATAATCCGATGTGGACGCACACGGATCCGGAAAAAGTCCGCACGGATCTGGATTTTCGCCTTTCCCAGTCGCGTTCTGATTGGGCCGAGATTCCTGAATCCCAAAAAGATGAACTGAGAAACTCGCTGGAGGCAAAAACCAGGGGGAACGCCCAGATTATCATCACCAGCGGCCTACTCCTGCTTTTGGGCATCATGTTCTTGCGAGGTTTTCGAGAAGTCATCGGGTTGGCCGTGGGAATCACGTCGGTCTACCTGTTATTGAACGCTGTGATTCTCTGGTTCTGCCTCGAACACATTTTTCACCATCCGGAATTGATTGAGGAATGGATCAAGAACCTGACTCATGGACCGGAGGGTTGGTACCCTGCGGAGTGGCAACGCCATCACGCTCCCGACCTCGGCTTCCTCGGTTCGGCTGGTGCGATCATTGTTTCATGTCTCCTGCTTTTTCCGAAATTGGCCCTTGGATTGAGCGGATTTGAAACCGGCGTGGCCATTATGCCCCTCATCAGGGGGGCCAAGGGCGACACGCCTGAACATCCCGAGGGCCGCATCGCTTCCACACAACGCCTGCTGCTGACCGCCGCTCTCATCATGTCCGTCATGCTTCTGGCATCGAGTGTTTCCGTCACGATGCTCATTCCCGCAGATGACCTTGTGAATCCGGGAGGAGAGGAACTCCCTGCGCGGGCCAAGGACAGGGCCTTATCGTACTTCGCCCATGGAGAGAGCCGCCATGTGGAACTTTCCGATGGCGTTCACCCCGTGTTTGGACAGGCTTTTGGAACAATCTACGACATTTCCACAATCGTGATTTTGTGGTTCGCGGGCGCCTCCGCCATGGCGGCGCTCATCAATCTTGTTCCCAAATACCTTCCCAAATACGGAATGGCGCCCGAGTGGACAAAAAACATTCCAATTCTCGTTGTGCTTTTCACGGCAATCAACTTGTT
>JAGWVO010000110.1 GCA_018970845.1 Planctomycetota bacterium | reverse complement strand
AGGCCGATCAGCACGGCGATGATGGCGATCACGACAAGCAGTTCGATCAGGGTGAAGGCATCGCGGGCATTCGCGACCTTCGGCGAGAGGCTCATAACCGGCTCCTTCATAATTTACCAACATGACCAACAACATAAACTATCATGTTGACAAACATAATAAACAATTAAAACCCCGCCATGTCAAGACAAATCATCATTTTCACGATCACCTCGATAATGATTTAAATGGATGCAGTCTCTGCCTGCTCCTAGGGCGTCTCAAACGCCAGCCATCCGGCTACCGAAGCTCAAATGTTGGGAAAATAGCGTGATTTGTCTCTTTTCCGGTTTTGCCGGCCCATCTGGCACAGCAATTGCCCCCTAATCCTTGGTTTCAACGCTCCGGGCACCTCTCCATGCTGACCATGCGCCGCTCCAACACCACCTCCTGGTTTGACGGTTACCAACCCCGAGGCTGGGATGAAGTGGTTTCCGACGGCGGTGCCATCCGCCCCCACTATCAGGACATCGCCCACAGGCTTTCCGACCTCAACCCCGCCGATGTCGAACGCCGGCACCGCCTTGCCGACCTCACGATGCGCCAGCAGGGCATCACCTTCACCGTTTATGGCAGGGATCAGGGAGTCGAGCGGATCATGCCGTTCGATCCCATGCCCCGCGTGGTTCCCGGGGACGAGTGGGAACGGGTGGAACGGGGCCTCAAGCAGCGGATCAGGGCCCTGAATCTGTTCGTCCACGATGTCTATCACGACAGGAAGATCCTCAAGGACAAGATCATTCCCGCCGAGCTTGTGCTGGGCTGCACCGCCTACCGGCGCGAGATGGTCGGCATTCAGGTTCCCGGCGACATCTACATCCACATCTGCGGCACCGACCTCATCCGCGATCCCTCCGGGGAATACCTCGTCCTTGAGGACAACGGCCGAACCCCCTCCGGGGTGAGCTATGTCCTCAAGAACCGCCAAGTGATGAAGCAGGCGTTCGCCCCGCTGTTCGGCGACTACTCGATCAGGCCGGTTGACGACTATCCCGCCCGCCTGCTGGCCATGCTGCGCCATGTGGCGCCCGGCGGGATCGAGGATCCCACCATCGCGGTGCTCACGCCCGGCCTGTACAACTCGGCCTATTTCGAGCACAGCTTCCTGGCCCGGCAAATGGGAGTGGAACTGGTGGAAGGCCGCGACCTCGTCGTTGAGAACGGCTATGTCCACGCCCGCACCACCACCGGGCTCAAGCGGATCGATGTGCTCTACCGCCGGGTGGACGACCTGTTCCTCGATCCGTTGGTTTTCAAGCCCGACAGCATCTTGGGCGTGCCCGGACTCCTGGGCTGTTACCGCGGCGGCCGCATCAACCTGGCCAACGGCATCGGCACCGGTGTCGCCGACGACAAGGGCGTCTACCCGTTCGTGCCCGACATGATCCGCTACTACCTGGCCGAGGAACCTGTGCTCAGGAATGTCGAGACCTACCGGCCCACCATTCCCTCGCACAAGCAGCATGTGCTGGCCAACCTGCACAAGCTGGTGGTCAAGGCGGTGGACGGCTCGGGCGGCTACGGCATGCTCATCGGCCCGGCGAGCACCGCCGAGGAACGCGAACTGTTCGCCCGCAAGATCGAGGACAACCCGCGCGCTTACATCGCCCAGCCGACCATCCAGTTGAGCCAGCACCCCACCTTCGTGGACGGCAGGCTGTCGGGCCGGCATGTCGACCTTCGCCCCTTCATCCTCTACGGGGAGGAAATATTCGTGCTTCCCGGCGGGCTCACCCGGGTGGCGCTCAGGGAGGGCAGCCTGGTGGTGAACAGTTCCCAGGGAGGGGGCAGCAAGGACACATGGGTGCTGGCGTGATGATGACGACCGCGCGCGCCTCGGAATCAGGAAAGGGTGGGGCCATGCTCAGCCGCGTCGCCGAGAACCTTTTCTGGGCCGCCCGCTATGTGGAGCGGGTTGACGGCTTGGCCCGCCTCATGGACCAGGCGTTCCAGGTGGAGTTCGACGCCGGCTTCGGCGACGGCGATTCCGGCCCCGTCGAAGCCATCCTCGAGATCCTCAGTTGCCGGGCCCAGTTCACGCGCGAGACCGGCGACTCCGCGCGCCAGTCCCCGCAAGACCTGCTGCGCTGGCTGGCGTTCAGCAAGACGGGCCTCGTGTCGATCCGGTCGATGGTCGCCGCGGCGCGGGAGAACGCCCGATCCACCCAGGAGGCCCTGAGCGCCGAGGCCTGGAACCAGATCAACCGGTTCCACCTGTCGATGTCGAGCCGCAAGGCCGAGGCGCGTTTCGCCGCGTCTCCGGCGCGCTTCCTCGAGGCGGTCAAGCGGTCGTGCGTGCTCTTCGCCGGGCTGGTCGACGCCACCCAACCCAGGGACGAGGCGTTCCATTTCATGCAGTTGGGCGGCTTCCTCGAGCGGATCGACATGACCAGCCGCATCCTCGCCAGCGCCGCGGGCACCGCGCTGATCCAGTCGGCCGACGACGAGGCCGCCGGCGGCGACCTCGAGGGCCTTCGCTGGTCCGGCCTCCTCAAGGCCGTGGGCGCGCAGGAGGCCTACCTGCGCAGGTTCCGCGGCGACATCACCTCCGAGGGCGTGCTTCGCTTCCTGCTCCTGGAACAGGAGTTCCCCCGCTCGCTCCGGTTCGGGCTCAACCGCTGCATGGAATCGCTCCAGGAGATCAGCGGCATGGAACGGAGCCACCATGTCTCCGAGGCCGAGCGACTGCTGGGCCGCCTCGAAAGCGACCTCCGCTACCTCGAGCCATCCGACATCCTCGCCCGCGGGCCCGTCAACTTCCTCGGCGAAATCCAGAACACCTGCACCAAGGTTGGAACCGAAATCGCCAACGAACGCTTCGTCTGATCCTTTTTTGGAGACTCTCCCATGTTGCTTCGCATCGAACACGAAACCGTGCTGTCATACGACTCACCCGTCTTCGAGCATGTCTTCGAGCTGAGGATGGCCCCCGTCTCCGACGACGACCAGACCTCGCTGGGCTACAGGCTCCGCGTCAGCCCCCTCGTGCCGAGCACCCCGTACCGCGACGGCAACGGCAACCGCGTCGAGCTGATCACCGTGTTGAGCCCGTGCCAGAAGATCACCGTCCGGGCCACCAGCTTCGTGCGCACCCATCGCCGTCCCGCCTCCGAGCGCATCGCCGAAGTCCGCGTGGTGGACGCGGGATCCGACCAGCCTGGCGCGCTTGACGCCCTCGACTACCTCGGCTTCACCAGCCTGGTGGACCGGGGCCCTTGGCTCGATGGCCTCGTCGCCGAGCTTGGGTCATCCGGGGACTGGCCGCTGGAGGCGTTCGTCGGCAAGGTCACGGCACTGATCAAGTCGCGGGTCAAGTACGAGAAAAGCCGCACCGAGGCGGGCACACCCGCCTCCGAGGCGCTCAAGCTGGGCGCCGGCGTCTGCCAGGATTTCTCGCACCTGTTCATCGCCGTCTGCCGCAGGATCGGCATCCCGTGCCGGTATGTCAGCGGCTACATCAACCAACCGGGCGAGATCGAGAGCCACGCCTGGGTGCAGGTGTGGGCCGGCGCGGCCCAGGGATGGGTGGACTACGACCCCACGCATTCCTGCCTGGTGGGCGACGACCATGTCGTGGTGGCCATCGGCCGCGACTATGTCGATGTGCCGCCCAACCGCGGCGCCTGGCGCGGCGACGCCAAGGAATCGATCCATGTGGGAGTTCGGGTGCAGGCGGTTCCTCGCCTGCCGGCCGACTGGATTGACGCCGACTCGCTTCCCCTGGCGATCACGGGGCGGGAGGCTTCGGGTGGAGGCGGGAGCCGTAGGCAAGGCAGGCCGTCGGTGCGGCAGTTCCAGCGGATGTTGTACCGGCAGCAGCAGCACCAGCAGCAGCAGCAGCAGTAGTAGTCGTGATGCTGCCCATCGGTTTGGGGGTGTGGCCGTGGTGAACGGGGCCGTCCAGGCAGTCGAGGGCGTGTTGCCCCCGGCTGGACCTCCCGGGTTCCTGGGCGGCCCGCGTTCCCCACGGGAACCCCGGAACCTCCGCAGGAAATCGGTATCAAACGAGGGCCGTGGCCAAGCCCATCGACTGGCTGATTCCAGGTGACGGGGCCTGCGTCGATTCCGGTTCGGGAATGACAGCGTCGAGGTCCCGGCCCTTGCCGACGAGCTCGCCGCGGATCACCGCCTTGTCCCTCGGCGCGTGAATGCCGATTTTCACCCTGTTTCCCGAGATCTCGACGACGCTCAACACGATGTTGCCGTCGATCACGATCTCCTCACCCACCTTGCGACTGAGCACAAGCATGACCCACCCTCCTGGTGCGGCCCGCCGCAAACCGTTTGCCCGGCGGCCTTGTTCACGGATGCATGTAAGTTTTGGGCTCTCACTTTCACTGTACGATACAATCGTCAAGACTGTTCAAATTATTAGTTCTTAAATTAAGAAAAAGCAAGGTTCTACTCTGGACATGCGATTTCCTCATGGGATGCCCCCTCGGGTGACGGCCCGTCACCGCATCCCGCGCACAGGGCGAACTGGCAGCGGGTGCAACGCTGCATGGAACCGCACTGGAGAAGCGGCCCGGCGCACACGGGGCAGCATCCATGGCTTTCACCCCGGGGAAAAACGGCAAGGACGGGCGTTTCGGCTTGGCGCATGACAAGACCTCCTGGGAACACAATCATAAGTGAACATATTTACACTTAAATGAACGCCTGTTCAATGCCATTTCATTCCTGAATGCCCGATTTTTGGTGGCGCTGCGCCTTGTCTTCCATCACCATGATCTCTCTTGGATTGTCATCGCATGGAGACCCGGTTCATGACCGCCAGCCGTATTCGCGACCGCCGCCTCTTTCTTCAGGGACTTGTCGCCGGTTCCGCCGCATTCTCCCTGGGCGCCACCCGGATCAACGCCCAAACCGCTCCCTGGTTCAAGGTGTCGCTGGCCCAATGGTCGCTCCACCGCGCCTTCTTCGCCAAGAAACTCGACCCGATGGATTTCCCCGTCATCGCCAAGCGCGACTTCGGCATCGAGGGAGTCGAGTTCGTCAACCAGTTCTACAAGGGCAAGGCCGAGGACACCGCGGTGCTCGACGGCCTCAAGAAGCGCTGCGCCGACAACGGCGTGACCCCCCTGCTGATCATGTGCGACGGCGAGGGATTCCTGGGCGACGCCGACAAGGCCAAGCGCGCCCAGGCCGTGAAAAACCACCACAAGTGGGTGAACGCCGCGGTGGCCCTCGGATGCCACAGCATCCGCGTGAACGCCTACTCGACGGGCAGCCCCGAGGAGCAGATGGAGCGCGCCGCCGAGGGCCTCGCCTCGCTGACGGAATACGGCACCTCCAAGAACATCAACATCATCGTCGAGAACCATGGCGGGCTTTCGAGCAACGGGGAGTGGCTGGCCGGCGTGATGAAGAAGGTGAACAACCCCCGCTGCGGCACCCTGCCGGACTTCGGCAACTTCCGCCTGGGCGAGGGCAAGGAATACGACCGCTACAAGGGCGTGAGGGAGATGATGCCGTTCGCCAAGGGGGTGAGCGCGAAGTCGCACGACTTCGACGCCAACGGCGACGAAACCAAGACCGACTACAAGCGGATGCTGGAAATCGTAAAGGGCGCCGGATATCGTGGCTGGATCGGCATCGAGTACGAAGGCGGGAAGCTGTCGGAGCCAGAAGGGATTGTCGCGACCCGCAAGCTGCTCGAGAAGGTGCGGACCCAACTGGCCGGCGCCTGAGTCCGACCCTGACCCTGCCCGCCTTTTGCCACCACCAGGAATTTCATGGGAGTTCAGCACATGGTTCGAGCGTTCGTCGCCCTCGCGTTCCTTGTCGGCCTCACCGCCGTCTCAATCGTCGCCCAGGAGAAGGTGAAGCGCACCCCGGCCGAGGAAAAGGCCATCGAGAAGCTTCGCTCGATGGGCGCCCTCGTGCTTGAGGTGGCCCAGAACGACCCGCGCCTGGAGGTCTCGTATCTCCAGAAGATCGACAACTTCGGCGACGAGCACCTGACGCCGCTGAAGGACCTCAAGACGGTGCACTCGCTGAACCTGCGCGCCCAGCCGGTGACCGACGCCCATGTGGCCAACCTGAAGGGGATGACGGCCCTGGCGCGGCTGCACCTCGAGAAGACGAAGGTCACCGACAAGGCGCTCGAGACGGTCGGCGGGTTGACGGGCCTGGAATACCTCAACCTCTACGAGACGGGCGTGACCGACGCGGGCCTGGGCAGCCTCAAGGGCCTCTCGAAGCTGAACCAGCTTTACCTGTGGCAGACGAAGGTGACCCCGGCCGGGGCCGACGCGCTCAAGAAGTCGCTCGCCAAGTGCGACATCAACCGTGGCGTGGAGTTCGTGCCGATCGTCGCCAAGGAAGATCCCAAGAAGGAAATGAAGAAGGAGACGAAGAAGGCCGAGGCCAAGAAGGACGCGAAGAAGGCCGAGGAAAAGAAAGCGGCCGAGAAGAAGTCCGACGAAAAGAAGGACGCCAAGAAGGCTGAGGAAAAGAAGGCCGACGAAAAGAAGGATGCCAAGAAGGCCGCCGAGAAGAAGTGACCCCGCGGCAACCGCCGCCATCACGCGCAACGCGCCCCGAGACGGGGCGCGTTCCTGTTTTCAGGGGTCGCCCCGACCCGACCTTGGATCCGAACCCTTTCCATCCAAAAAAAAACAAAGCCGGCTCCACGGAACCCACGAGGCGGGCCCGCCCGGGCGTCAAGGCGCCGACAGGGCCGTGGCCACGGCGCCGAACAGCGGGTTGACGACGCCCTTGCCGTCGGGATGCAGCCGCGTCGCGAGCAGCACGATGAACAGGCCCCGCTCGGGGTCGATCCACATCGAGGTTCCGGTGAACCCGCCGTGCCCGACGGCCTTGTCGGACAAATGGGCTCCGCGCTGGGTGGAGTATCCGGTGCGGCTGTCCCAGCCGGGGGCCCGCTTGCCGCCCGGCACCTCCTCGGGACGGATCATCCGCCCGAGCGCCTCGGCGGACATGATCCTGGCGCCGTCCAGCTCCCCCTTGTTGAGCACCATGCGGGCGTAGCGCGCCATGTCGGGCCCGGTGGAGAACAGTCCGGCATGCCCGGCGACGCCGCCCATGAGGTTGGCGCGCGGATCGTGCACCCGTCCCTTCAGCCAGCCGCCGCCGTCGGCGCCGGTGGCGGCGCAGCGCGCCTTGAGGGCGTCATCGGGGAGGTATCCGGTGTCGTTCATGCCCAGCGGCTTGAAGATGTTGTCCCGGGCGAAGCGGTCGAGCGGCTGGCCGGAGACATCCTCGACGATCCAGCCGAGCAGGATGAAGCCGAGGTCGGAGTAGGTGAATTTGGCTCCCGGGGGCGCCTGCAGCGCCGTGGCGCACAGGCGGGCCCGCGCCGCCGCCTTGCCCGCCTTGTAGTGTTCGAGGCTGTTGCCCGCCGGCAGGCCGGAGGTGTGGGTGAGCAGGTGGCGCACGGTCACCTTCTCGCGGCCGTCGCCCTTGAAGTCGGGCAGGTAGCGGGCGACGGGCTGGTCGGGATCGACCTTCCCCCTGTCGGCCAGGATCCAGACGGAAGTCGCCGTGGCCACGGGCTTGGTGAGCGAGGCCATGTCCCAGACGGTCTCAAGCGTCGCCGGTTCCACCACGGGCTTCACCTGCCGGTTGCCGAACGCCTGCCGCCAGAGCGCGGCGCGCCCGTCGCCGGCCACCGCCACGAGGCCGGGAGTCTTGCCCTGGGTGATCGCCTCGCGGATGAGCGCCGAGGCGGCGGCGACCTTGTCCGGGTCGAATGCCTGGGCCGGAATTACGAGGACGAGCAGCGCGTGCGCGATCATGGCGAATCTCCGGCCGCCGGCTGTTCTTGCATGCGCCGGCGCTTCCCCTAGGCTTTATCTGTAGGAACCGCTCAAGGCCACCGAGTTTCCATGCCTCCGCACAGCCCCACCTTCGATGAGTTCGCCGCCCTGGCCCGGCAGGACGGCATCGGCCTCGTGCCGGTCTACCGCCGCCTCACCGCCGACGGACTCACGCCGGTCCTGGCCTACCACCTGCTGGGAACCGACTCCTGGTCGTTCCTGTTCGAGAGCGTGGTGGGCGGGGAAAAACCGGGCCGCTACAGCTTCCTGGGCACCGATCCGTTCCTGCGGTTCGAGGCCGCCGGCCACTCGGTCACCATCACCCCCAAGGCGGGCCCGGCCGAGAGTTTCGAGCACCCCGACCCGCTGCAGGCCCTCGAGGATCGCCTGGCGCCGCTGCGCGCCCCCCACCTGCCCGGAATGCCGCGGTTTTTGGGTGGCGCCGTCGGCTACGCCGGCTACGACACCGTCCGCTGGGCCGAGCACCTGCCCCGCTGCCCCCGCGACGACCGCCGCCTGCCCGACCTCGCCTTCGCCTTCTTCGACCGCATGGTCGTGTTCGACCAGATCACCAAGACCGTGCTCGCGGTGGGACACGCCCGCGTGGATGGCGACCTGAAGCGGAGGTACGCCGAGGCCTGCTCGCAGGTGGACGACCTCGTCGCCCGCCTCTCGGTGCCAGCCTCGCTGCCGCCAGTCGACATCGCACCCTTGGGGGACGCCGTCGGCGAAACCACCTCCACATTCACCCGCGATCAGTTCATCGCCGCGGTCGGCAAGGCCAAGGAGTACATCCAGGCGGGCGACATCTTCCAGGTGGTGCTGAGCCAGAGGCTGGAGACCCGCACGAACCTCGGGCCGTTCCCCATCTACCGGGCGCTGAGGGTCGTGAACCCCAGCCCGTTCCTGTTCCTTCTCAGGCAGGGCCCCCTCAGCCTCGTCGGCAGTTCTCCCGAGATCATGGTGCGGGTGGACGAGGGCGAGGTGACGATCCGGCCGCTGGCGGGCACGCGCAAGCGCGGCAAGGATTCCGCCGAGGACGACGCCCTCGCCGCCGAACTGTTCGCCGACCCCAAGGAACGCGCCGAGCACATCATGCTGGTGGACCTGGGCCGCAACGATGTCGGCAGGGTGGCCCGCTTCGGGTCGGTGCGCCTCAAGGATGTGCTCACCGTGGAACGCTACAGCCATGTGATGCACCTGTGCAGCACGGTGACCGGCCAGGTTCGGCCCGAACTGACGGCGCTCGAGGCGCTAAGGGCCTGCCTGCCGGCGGGCACGCTCTCGGGGGCTCCCAAGGTGCGGGCGATGGAGATCATCGACGAACTCGAACCGGTGAAGCGGGGGCCCTACGGCGGCGCCGTGGGCTATGTCGACTTTTCAGGCAACATGGACACCTGCATCGCGTTGCGAACCTTGGTGCTCAAGGATGGAGTGGCCCATGTGCAGGCCGGCGCGGGCGTGGTGGCCGACAGCGTTCCCGAGTTGGAATGGCAGGAGACGCTCAACAAGGCGCGTGGCCTGCTGAGGGCGCTTCAGCTGGCCAACGGATTGCAAGGGCACTGACCCTCCGCCTGGTAGCCCTCGCATCTTCCATCAATGACAACAATCCCGCCGAGGCCGGCCATCCCAAGGCCGCGCGCCCCACTCCACGCCTGATGCCAGCGGTGAAAAACCGTTGCCCCGAAAGCTGTTGCTGACATCTGTATCGGCAATCCAGAAATAGCACCAATTTTTTAGTAAATCACGCTGATTTCACAAAAGCAAGGATATCGAATCATTTTATTATTATCATTTGCTTATGTGTTGGTAAATGATTGCACTAGGTATCATTTGCAATTGTTAAAACGAGAATTATAATGAGAAAGAAAGAGGTCGAATGCGATGTTTTAGACATGAGGCCGGAATGATTCTTCCATGGTTTTCTTTCGGAAAAAAATGGCTCGCCACATGGGCCCGGCGCCTTGGAATCCGCACGCCAACCAGAAAACCCGTCAGGCGCCGCGGCCCCCTTCCCCGGCTCATGATGCTGGAAGACCGCCTGGTTCCGGCATCGACCAGCATTTCCGACTCCTTGGCCGGATTTATCCGCATCACTCCGGAGGACACGGAAACCACCGTCAGCCTTGTCGCCGTCGCTGACGCCGACAACCCGG
>JAGWVO010000109.1 GCA_018970845.1 Planctomycetota bacterium | reverse complement strand
GCAAATATCGCGCCAGCAAAGCAGGGCCACGACAATCAGCCCGGCGGCAAAACCTGCGGCAAGCCCTTGGGTGAGTCCGGAACCGACGCCGTAACTCACCGGTTCAAAACCGGTTTCCCGGCCACGCCAAACCACGCTGCGGTAGTATTCCGGTGCCAGGCTGCCCACCATGCCGCCGGCAGTTGTCCCGACCAGGGCAAACAGCAGCGAGAACCCGACAACCGTGGCCAAGGCTTTCATGACCGTCATGGAATTCTCCCGGTGGCCGATCTTGGAATTCCACAAGCCTTGTGGAAAGCGGCTCAGCGGGCTTGCCGCTTCTGGGCGAACATCCAGGGAAGAAGTTCCTTTTCGGCGTAGGCGGGGTCCCAGGAATTGTGTCCAACGCCGGGGTACTCGGTGTATTTCACCGTGCCGCCGGCCTTCTTGACAGCCTCCACCATCTTGCGCGACCTGTCGGGAATCACCACGGTGTCCTTGTCGCCGTGGAAGGCCCAAATGGGCACGCCCTTCATGACGGCAGCCTTGCTCTCGTCGCCGCCGCCGCAAACAGGCGCCGCGGCGGCGAACAGGTCGGCGTGCCGCGACAGGAGGTCCCATGTGCCGTAACCGCCCATGGAGAGCCCGGTCACATAAACGCGGTCGGAGTCGATCGGCTTTTCCTTCTTGAGCTTTTCAAGGAGGCCCAGAAGCCAGTTCAGCGGCTCACTGGCCTTGGGCGGCATCTCATGCTGCTTGGCCGACCAATCGACCTCCACCCAGCGCTTGCCGGTGGGGCACTGCGGCGCGATCACGAAACACGGAAACTTCTCACGGGCCTCGGCGCTGGCGAACGCCTTCACGCCATGGATGAGCTGGATGGAGTTGTCGTTGCCCCGCTCGCCGGCTCCATGCAGGAAAATGACAAGCGGGTATTTCTTGCCTTGTTCGATTTTGGCCGGCGCCATGAAGCGATACGGCAGCGCATTGTCTCCGAAGCGAAACTGTTCCTTGGCCAAGAGGGAGTGCCATTCCATCGGTTTGAGTCCCTGGTTGGAGGCGAGGATGCAGGCAACGGCTAACCACGACATGGGAAGGCTCCGGGAAGTCGGTTTGGGCTTATCACTAAGGCTACGGACGCTGGAAGATGATTCCAGCGTCCGCGCGATTGCCAAACAACGGAACGGTTACTTCTTGGAATCGAGTGCCTGGCTGATCTCGGCTCCCAAGTCCTTCAAGTGGGCCACGGTGGCGGGGTCCTTGGCCTTGGCAATCGCACCAGCGATCTCCTTGGAAAGGACCTCAAGCGAGACGCGGGCCACGCCGCGAAGCTCACTGGTGCGGGCGGGGGGGCTGAATCCGCCGCGCCGGGTGGGCGGGCCGACGGGCACGGTCACGGAAGCATCCGCCGGCGGATTGAATTCGCGGGAAAGGATATCGACATAGGCCCGCTGCAGTTGCCTGCGAAGCGGGTCAACCTTGGGGGCATCCGCCTTCAGTTCGGAGAAAATTCCCGACTGCAGGTCGCCCACCAGCTCCGTCGCGGTGTAAGCCTTCTCCCCGACCTGCTGCTCGGCATCGAACAACCGCCCCATCACGGAAGATGACAGGAGGGTATTGAGCAGGCCGCGCTGCTGGTTGGCCACCTCGCTGGTGTTGCCCGAGTAGCGGAACAGGTTCACGATCGCCGGGTTCACCAGCTTGCCCGGAGTGTTGAACGCGTTGTCAAGGAGGAACTTCACGGCGGCCCGCTGCTTATCCTCGGGGACGCGCACGAAGGTTTCGGAACCCCGGCCGCCCAGGGTGCGGTTCTCGATGACCCCGCCCACCTGCTTGGCGACGGCGGCGAGCCACTTGCCGCGGGCGGCCACGATCTCCTTCCATGTCTCCTCCAAAAGCGAGTAATCCTCGCCCTTGGTTGTCGTGGCCTGCAGGAGATGGTCGAGCACCCTGTCGGTGTTCTTGATGCCCAGCATGGTGGCCTCGATGGGATCGTTGCCGATGTTTTCCGTCAGCACGGTGGGGTCCACCATGCTGGGGCCATCCTCGCCGCCGAAGCGGAGGAACGGTTCCTTGATCTGCCGAGAGGCCCATTCGTCGAGGGTGGCCTTCTCGGCATCCGGCGTCTTGGCGTTGGCGATCGGCTTGTAGCCCCATTCGATGGCGAAGAAATCGTAGGGGGCCAGCTTGGGAATGAGATCCTTGACCGGAATCTTGTCCTCCGGCTGGCACACATAATTGTAACGGCCGTAGGACATGATCGAGCCGACGCTGCCATGCACCTCGGTGAACTTGGGATCTCGCAATTGGGCGATGGAGTAGGCCTGGCTGGCGCGGTGGTTGTGCCTCAGGCCGATGGTGTGCCCCACCTCGTGGGCGCAGATGTAGCGCATCAGTTCGCCGGTCACCTCGTCAGGCAGAGGCAGCTTGCGGGCGCGGGCATCCTGCGCCGAGCACTGCACGAAGTACCACATCTGCGCGAGCTTGACGACATCGTGCCAGAAGATGATGTGCGCTGAAATGATCTCGCCGCTGCGGGGATCATGGACATGGGGCCCCATGGCGTTGGCCACCGGTTCGGCCACCCAGCGGATGACGGAATAGCGGGCATCCTCGGGATCGAAGTTCGGGTCCTCGGCCCGCGTGGGGGCATCCCGGCAGACAATGGCGTTCTTGAAGCCGGCCTTCTCGAAGGCGGGAGCCCAATCCTCGACGCCTTTCTTCATGTAAGGCCGCCACTTCTCGGGGATTTCCTTGGAGAGGTAGTAGGTGATGGGCTTCACAACCTCGCTGACAGCGGCGGACGGATCCTTCTTTTCCAGGCGGTACCGCGCGATGAACTGCTTGGTTTGCGACCAACCAAGGGGATGGGCATAGTCCACGAAGGATTCGGTGAAGTAGCCGACCCGGGGATCGAAGTACCGGCCCATCATCGGGGATTCGGGAAGCTGCACCAGCGTGTGGTGAACCACGGATGTGACGCTGCGGGCGCCGGGTTGGCCCGGACCGCCCACGCGGAAAGTGATCGTGGCATTGACATTGATGTTGGTCGGGAAGGCCTTCACATCCGAAAGGAACGAGCGGCCGGCATCGGCGGAGGCGCCCGGGGCCCCCGCGGCGGCATTCAGAGGCAGGTCGGCCAGGCCATTGATGAAGACATCTCCCACGGAAATGACCGCGCTTCGGTCCTTGCCCTCCGCCTCGACATTGAATGTGGCCAGGATGGAGTCGGTGTTGCTGGCCTCGACGGCGCTTTGGATGGCCTTGCCGTCGGAGCGCTTGCCGAACTGGCTTTTCCAGAGGTAAATCTTGTTGCCACGGCGCTCAAACCGCACGACTTCCTCGCCAAGCGCCGCGCCACCCCAACTGCTTCCTCCGGGCCCCTTGGCCACCTCGGCGCGCCACATGAACAGCTTGCCGAGCTTGTCTTGGGGGATCTCGAGGAGAATCTTCTCCTCAAGGCGATGCACGGCGAAGACACCAGGCTGGGTTGTGTACTCCTTGGTGACGACATCGTCATATTTCTTGAGTTCGCCCGCCTTCGTGGGTGCCGCGGGTGCCCCGCCGGCGGGTGCGCCGGGTGGCCTGACGGGCCTGCCGGGTTGTTGGGCGACGGCCAGATGGAGGGACAAGGTACCCCAGGTGATAAGCGCCAAACCAGCGGCGCCTATCGGAAGAAATCTATTGATATTCATGTGGATGATTCCTGAGAAACAGGGAGGAATCATCATTTCAACACAATCAGCGGTGAAAGCAAGCCACGGATAAAGGGAAAACGAGGGAGTCAGGTCAATTTGCGTCGATCTTTCTGATTGTGATGGGTTCCGATGGCAGACTTACCCGCATTCCCGCCAGCCCAACCCGACATTCTTCGTTCATGCATGCCACCACACCATCTGTATCATGATGGTTGGGTGACGAGTCCGCGGGCTGGCTTGACCCTGAGGGTTGTTCTGGGGTTCCATTTCCCGTTCCAACCGGGATTTCCGGCTTGACGAAAGGCAGCGGTGGGATGAGCGCGACGACCAACCAGATCGGCTCCTCGTGGATGGACCGTTGGAACGACCTGACCGCCAGGATCACCGACGGATTCAACCGCGTCCTGCTGACGCTGTTCGGATCGAGCAATGAAAGGTTCGTCCGCAGGATCGGCTATTCGCGGGCCAATCGAGCCGGTGCGGTGCATCAGGTGACGGCCGGATCGATCCTGGACAGGATCAACAGGTTCGAGGAGTTTTTCCGCGGCCAAAGCGATGAGGAACTGCGCGGCACCACAACCCGGCTGAAGGCCAGGTTGGCGGAGGGCCAAACCCTTGACGACATCCTTCCCGAGGCGTTCGCGGCCGTCAGGGAATCAGGTCGACGCTACAAGGGAATGCGCCATTACGATGTGCAGATGGTGGGCGGCGTCGTGCTCCACAAGGGCAACATCGCCGAGATGGTCACGGGCGAGGGCAAGACCCTCGTCGCCACCCTTCCGGCCTACCTGAACGGATTGAGGGGCTTGGGCGTCCATGTCATCACCGTCAACGACTATTTGGCGCGCCGCGACTGCGAATGGATGCTGCCCATTTACCGCGGCCTCGGAATGGAGGCGGCCTTCATCCAGTCGGACATGGATCCGCTGACACGCAAGGCCGCATACGACCGGGACATCACCTATGGCACCGCCAGCGAGTTCGGCTTCGATTACCTGCGCGACAACATGAAGCGCGCCCGCCGGGGCGACGACAGGTACAGCCCTTACCAGCAGCAGTGCATGCGCATGCTGCTCGACGAGCACACGGGCGACTTCCGGCTGAATTTCGCGATCATCGACGAGGTGGACAACATCCTCATCGACGAGGCCCGCACGCCCTTGATCATCTCGGGCCAGGCATTCTCCGACCTGAAGCGGTACGAGCAGGCCAACATCGTGGCGACGCGACTGACCGAGGAGGAGAGGCGCGAGAGGAACTCGCAGCTTGGCTCATTGCGCGCCGAGGCGGAGAAGCACAGGGACGAATACGAGGATCCGACCGCTCTGACTCCCGACGGCGTGGAAGGCTCGAACCTGCCGATCCTGCCGCGCAAGAAGCGCCGCCCGGGTGATCCGCCGGTTTCCACGGGCATCCTGTTCGAGGTGAGGGAGAAGGAGCACACGGTGTTCCTCACCGAGAAGGGGGTGCGCCGGGCCGAGGAACTGGTGGGCGTGGAGAGTTTCTTCACCGCCGGCAACACCGAGTGGCCCCACCTGATCGACAACGCCCTCAAGGCCCATCACCTCTACAGGCAAAACCGCCACTATGCCGTGATGAACCACCCGGAATCGCAGGAACTGTCGGTCATCATCATCGACGAGTTCACCGGGCGGTTGATGGTGGGCCGGCAGTGGTCCGACGGCCTTCACCAGGCCGTCGAGGCCAAGCACATGCGCGACGGCGTCAGGATCAAGGAGGAGACGCAGACGCTGGCGACAATCACGCTCCAGAATTTCTTCAAGCTGTACCACAAGCGCGCGGGCATGACGGGCACCGCCATGACCGAGGCCGGCGAATTCTGGAAGATCTACGCCCTTGAGGTGGTCGCCATTCCCACCAACAGGCCGATGATCCGCAAGGAGTTCAACGATGTCGTCTACCGGTTCGGCCGGGAAAAGTGGGCCGCGGTTGTCGAGGAGGTGGCGGAGGTCCACAAGACCGGCCGGCCGATCCTGATCGGCACGACCGATGTCGCCAAGTCCCTCGAGCTTTCCAAGCTGCTCAAGAAACGGAAGGTTCCGCACGAGCTGCTCAACGCCCTTCCCGAGCACGCGGCCCGCGAGGCGGAGATCGTGGCCCAGGCGGGCCGCGTGAACGCCGTGACCATCTCGACCAACATGGCCGGCCGCGGCACCGACATCGTGCTCGGAGGCAACCCGGAGACGATGGCCTGGGCCAAGCTGAAGGACCATTATCCCAGCCGCCTCGATGTTCCCGAGGACGAATGGAAGTCGCTGGTGGATGAAATCGAGGCCAGGGAACGGATGAGGGAGGAGGGCCGCAGGGTCGCGGAACTCGGCGGCCTGCACATCGTCGGCACCGAAAGGCACGAGTCGCGCCGCATCGACAACCAGTTGCGCGGCCGCGCCGGAAGGCAGGGCGATCCCGGCTCGAGCAAGTTCTTCCTCGCCCTGGATGACGACCTGATGCGCCTTTACAACGGCGAGTGGGTCGCCAATGTCATGACCCGGATGGGCATGAAGGAAGGCGACGCCATCGAGGGAACCTTCCTTTCCTGGCAGATCGCCAAGGCACAGAAGCGGGTCGAGCAGAACCACTTCTACAGCCGCAAGGAACTCCTTGAATACGACGAGGTGATGAACGCCCAGCGCAAGCAGATCTACGGCATGCGGCAACGCCTCCTCAACGACGACAACCCCCGGCACACCATCCACCAGATGCTGGAATTCGTGGTGCGGGAGCAGTCGGTGAGGTTCCTGGCTCCCGACTATGGCCCTTCCTGCTTCGCCGAGTCGGCGGGAAGAAAGGCGAACCTCGAGTTTTCGGCACGCGACTTCGCCCGCTGCGACCTCAAGACCGCCGAGGACATCGTTCGCCGCCGCGCCGCGGGCGCCGTCAGCAGCCATGTCAGCGACCTGATGGAGGAAAACATGCCGGGAGAGGATCCCGGCGAGTGGAACTACCAGGCCCTCGCCCAGGCCGCCAACCGCCGATGGGGCCTCAATGTGGCCGACGGTGAACTGAGGCGGATGGACAAGGTCGAGATCTCGAACCATCTCAACGACCTCGGCCGGGCGGCTTGCGAAACCATCACCATGGCCGAGGACGCTCCGCTACTTGACCCGCAATTCGGCAAGGACGGCCTGCTGGCCTGGGTGAACCACTCCTTCGGCACCCGGGTCTCGCGGGAGGACATCCCGGGCGATGATCCCAACCAGGTGAGCGGCACGCTCCTCGACCGTTTGCTGGCGCTCTACAGGGAAAAGGACGCCACATTCCCGGTCCGCGCCGGCCTTGAGCAATTCATGAAGCAGGGAAACAAGGGCGAAGGGTCACGGTACGACCGGGAAGGTTTGTTCGGCTGGGCGAGGCACCGTTTCCCGCAGGCGTCGGACCGGATCCGTGAGGATGATTTCCGCACGCTGTCGCGAGACCAATTGGGACGCATCCTGGAGGAAGTGGCGGGATCGTGCGCGGCACCGTTGTCACCCCGGCAGGTGGAGGAGCGGATCGAGGAGGTGTTCGCGGGCACGAACCTCGCCGAGCGTGACGACGCCGTGGAACTCGCCGACTGGTGCGCGAAGGAACTCGGTCTGCAGATCGACGCCGAGGGCCTCACCGACTCGACGGAAGCCAACGCGCTCAGGATCGTGCTGAACGCCTACGACGCCATCTACAGGCCCGAACTGCACGCGATGGAACGGGTTCTCCTGCTCGACATGATCGACCAGCATTGGAAGCAGCACTTGTACGTGATGGACCAGTTGCGCAGCACGATCGGCCTGCGGGGCAACTCCGGGGAAGACCCCAAGGCTATCTACAAGCGCGAGGGCATGCAGGAATTCCAGAAGATGCTGGGAGTGGCCCGGGACCGCATCTGCGAACTGGCCTTCGGAATGGAGGAAGTCGGCGGCATGGAGGACAGCATCTGGGTCATCCAGCAGGCCCGGCACGATTCCGCCGCCCCCATCTCGGCCAACGCCCCCGGCACCGCCACCAACAGCGCCGAAGCCCCCAAGAAGGCCCCGCAAGCCCGCAAGATCGGACCCGCGGTGGGCAGGAACGACCCTTGCACCTGCGGAAGCGGAAAGAAATACAAGAACTGCTGCATGAAGTCGGTCGCCAACTGAAGGCCACCGCCGGGGAAGGATGCCCCATGGGATGGTTCCACGATTGCGCCCTCACCGCGGCCGTCGCCATCGCAAGCCCCTGGCTAGCCTGGCGACGCCCTCCCGGCCGTCCGGGCCCATGGGCGCTTTGGCGGGGACCGTCGTTTCCCGTTCCGGCCACCAACAGGCCTGTCGCATGGTTTCACGGCGTGAGCGTCGGGGAAATTCACCTGCTCGCGCCCGTGGTTGGGCAATTCCGCCAACGACATCCTGAAATGGAGGTGGTGCTTTCCTCCACCACCCCCACGGGGCTGGCCGAGGCCCGGAAGCGCTTCCCCGACCTTGTCGTTTCTCCCTTCCCGTTTGACCTGTCGTGGCAGTTGAAGGCGGCATTCGACTCACTGCGGCCCGAGGTGGTGGTTTTGGCCGAGAGTGAACTATGGCCCGGCTTCCTTTCCGAGGCCTCACGAAGGCGCGTGCCCGTCGCCATCATCAACGGCCGCATGAGCCCGCGCAGCGCGCGGCGTTGGCGGATGGCGCGACCATTGGCCCGGATGGTTCTTGGAAAGGTTCATACATGGGCTGTCCAGGATGAGTCGCATCGCGGGGCTCTCATGTCGGTTGGTGTTTCCCCGGAGGCCGTCCGCGTGACAGGCTCGGTGAAATTCGACGGGGCGCTGGTATCACGAGACGCCCAGGCCGCGGCGCTGAAAGCCGTTCTGGGCATCGACGACAGCCAGATCATCCTGGTGGCGGGAAGCACCCAGGAATGCGAGGAACGACACCTGCTGGCGGCATGGCGGAACCTTGTTGCGGATCAACCATCGCTCAGGCTCGCGCTGGTTCCCAGGCATCCCGAACGATTCGATTCGGTCGCCTCATGGCTGGCCGCCAGCGGAATCCCGTTCGCCCGGCGGAGCGCCCTCACGGTGGATAGGCCAGGCACAGCCGGAGTGATCCTGCTGGACACGCTTGGAGAACTGGGCGCGCTCTGGACGCTGGCCGACATGGGATTCGTGGGAGGGAGCCTGGACGGCAAACGGGGCGGGCAAAGCATGATTGAGCCGGCGGCGAGAGGAGTTCCGGCTTGCTTCGGGCCACATATTTGGAACTTCAAGGATATAGCCCGGCAACTTGTGGCCTGTGGAGGCGCCATCATGCTGGAAGGCCCCCAAGGCCTTGAAGGCACCCTCAGGGAGTGGCTCGACCACCCCGCCAGGCGCGAGGCCGCGGGCCGGGCCGCGAAAGCCTTCGTGGCGACCCAGCAAGGCGCCACGGCGCGAACCCTCGACTTCCTCGACTCCCGCATTTCAGCCCTTGGCGCGACAGGCGCCGACCGGCGAGCCGGCTGACCCCATGGAATTCCAGGCCTGGATCAACGGAACCTGGATGGCCGAAAAAGAAGTTCGGCTGCCGCTGGACGATGCCATGGTCACCCATGGCGCTGGCCTTGTCGAGGTGCTCCGAACCTGGAAAGGCCGTCCTGTATTCCTGAACAGGCATTTGGATCGCTTCATTGAATCGGCCCGGGAAATGGATCTTCATCTTCCCTTGGATCGCGAAGAACTCGCCTCAAAAGTCCAGGAATACCTAAGGCGGCAACCGCAGGCCATGTCGGGCCAGGACAGGCATGTTGTGCTGCTGGCGACCCCGGGCGCTCCCGGCCAGTCCAGAGCCACCCTCATCGTTCATGGACGGGCGCTCCAGTCGGCCCTCCACCGGGAGTTCAAGGAAAAAGGCGCGGAGCTGAGGCGTTCTCCGGTGATGGCGCTACCGCCCGAAACGATTCCCGCACGCTGGAAGCACAGAAGCCGGCTGCACTGGTATTTGGCTGGACGGCCATCCGGCGGCCTCGCGCTCCTTGAGACGCCCGCCGGCATCGTCACCGAAACCGCGATCGGCCATGTTGTGATGGTGACGCGTGAACTGGAGACAACGGTGCTGGTGACACCACCCAACGACCTTGTCCTGCCCGGCATCACCCTTGGCGTGTTGCAAGAACTGACCCAAAAGCGAGGCTACAGATGGCAATCGCGGCCTTTTGGATGGGATGAACTGGCCAAAGCGCCCGAGGCCTTGCTGGTCGGTTCGGGTTTCGGCGTCGCGGGAGTAAGCCAGGTGCAAGGCGCGCCCTTGCCATGGCCCGGCCCGGTGACCATGGAACTCACGGCGGACTTCGACTCGTTCATCGGCATGCCGACCGGATAGCCTTCGAATGAAGGTTTGCTGGGAAAAAAGA